>JAISGL010000118.1 GCA_031263125.1 Opitutaceae bacterium
GCCGCCGAAAAAATCCGCGTCCCCCTTTCAACCGCCATCGCGCTCCTCCTCATCTGCGCCCTCACCATCGCCGCCGGCATCTTCCCAAGCGTGCTGCTGCGACTGTTCAGCTAACCCGGAGGCTGCTGGGCGCATCTCAAAAACGGGACAAGCAAGACGCTGTGGCGCGGGCATCTTGCCCGCGTTCCGGGAGTAGCGCGGGCGTCTCGCCCGCGTCGTGGGCGGCGCTCCGCGCCGTCCACGGGCGAGACGTCCGTGCTACTTTCAGCGCTCATGTTTTTTCACTTATCAGACCCCGGCCCGATGGACTGGGCTGATTGCCTCCCGTGCCTTCGGCCCAGCTCCAACCCACCACTTTGAATTACACGCATACGCATACGCATACGCACCCACGTCTACGTCCGCGTTCGCCCCCGCCCTCGCCCCCGCGCCTTCTGATTCTCTTTGACTGCGTCAACATCAGTTCTGATATTCGCCCCATTATAAAATAATAAAATAAAATGATGAACACCGGGCAACCATCACCAACGTCACCAACATTACCGCCACCACCGATACCGACATCATCACCGATACCGACACTGACACCGGCACCGATACCATCATCGACACCGCCACCACCGATCCGGGTTCTTGTGTGGAACGAACACCGCCACGAAAAACAGGACCCGCGTGTCGCGGCAATTTATCCGCGAGGCATACACGAGGCCATCGCGGAGCCGTTGCGCGCGCTGGATGGAATCGAGGCATGCACGGCGACGCTCGACGAGGAGGAACACGGCCTCACCCAGGCTGCGCTCGACACGACCGGCGTGCTGATTTGGTGGGGACACATGGCGCACGGCGAGGTGCGTGACGACATCGTCGCGCGCGTGAAAAAGCGCGTTCTCGAAGGCATGGGCTTGATCGTGCTGCACTCGGCGCATTATTCGAAAATCTTCAAGGCGCTCATGGGCACGACGTGCTCGCTCAAATGGCGCGAGGCATCGGACAAGGAACGCCTTTGGACGGTGAATCCCGGACATCCGATCTCCGCCGGCCTGCCGGAACATTTCGAGTTGCCGATGGAGGAAATGTATGGCGAGCCGTTTGGCATTCCCGAGCCGGACGAGCTGGTCTTCATTTCGTGGTTCACGGGCGGGGAGGTGTTTCGCAGCGGCGCGGCCTGGCGGCGCGGCAACGGACGCGTGTTTTATTTCCGTCCGGGACACGAAACGTATCCGAGTTATCATGACAAAAACGTCCGGCGCGTGCTCGCCAACGCCGTGCGCTGGGCGCGTCCGACGGTGCGGATTGCCGACGTGTGTCCGAACGTCGGCCCGCTCGAACCGCTGCCGCCCGATCCCGACGCGCAATCGCGTTCACACATCGGCCACAGATAAGACTCCGGGCGGGACGAAAGGATCATGTCTGTCACGCAGAGGCGTCGTCGCGTGCGATGCGCCCGCGTAAAATCCGGGCGCAAAAGAGTGCAAGGGAGCCGGCTAAAAAGCTGAAATATCGATCCTGAAAAATTCACAACATATTTATTATCAATATGTTGTGAATTTTTCAGGATCGACTAATTTATCTTCCCCTTCCGTGCCCTCTCTCTCCGTGTCTCCTCCCTCCGTGCTTCCTCCGCCCGCGCCCTGCGTTTTCCCGCTTTCCCGATCACCCCGAGCCGCGGATCACGCCGCTTCGCCAGCGCGATGAGTTTTTCGGCCACCGATTCGAAGCGCTCGTGTTCCTCGGACAAAAACAGCCACTTCGGCAGAACCGGGTGCGGCCCCAGTGCAGGAAACTCCGCCATGAGCGACGCGTGATGCTCGTGCGCCGTGCACACGCACACGCCCAGCCAGTCCGGGTCCCTGTCGGACGGAAACGGAAAATACAGCACGAGCCTGCCATCGACATAAGCCGCCCTGCCGCCAAACATCGGGCGCAGCATGAACCCCGGATCGCCCTCAAGCGGCTCCCAGAGCCAGGCATAAGGGTGTGTTTTTTTGACTTTGACGAAGGGAATGCCGCGCATGGTGGATTATTGTCTGTGCCAATAAAAAAATACGTAAAGCGGAAATTCGTTCAAAATGAATTTATCCCTGTATTGCTAAAAAACATCATGATACCAACAACTGAAAGGTTCCCGCCGCTGCTTGAGGGATTCGGCCTGCCGGTAATCAAGGTGATGCAATTTGGAAAACCTGTCTTTTCCTCCAATCGCACAAGCCTGCCGGAGATATGTGGCGGGCACGCTTTTCTGTGGGAAAACTTTGATGTGGATTATATGATTCAAAGCCACGGCTGTCCGGTTAACTGAGAGTTTAAGATATGGAAAGGCCATAGAAATATGAAGTTAGAAAGAGAAAGGCATGTGACGGATTTGAAATTGATGTTTTTGTTCCAGCATGAACGCCGGACGTTACGTAATCTCACAGTTAGATGGATTTTACGATACAAGAGAAGGAGTGGACGGATGAGAATGAGATTATCTGCTGGCATTTTGACCATTGCAAGAACAGGGCGGTCAAGGGGATCAATCTGCTCAATGCGCTTTATGTTAGGCGGGACGCGTTATTGCGCCGGTGCGGGGATGAATTCCAGCAGCTCCGGGCTGCGCTTTTCGATTTGTTCCAAGGCGCCTGTGTAGGAATATGTGGACGACACGGTACCCGGCTTTCCCACTACGATGAAGTCGGTGATTTTGTAGCGGTCGCCGCCGGTTTTCTCGATGGTCACCGTGTGATCCTCGGCGCCGAACTCGTTGAACAGCGCCTCAAGCTGCTCGCCGGCGCGCCCGGAGATTTTGTTGTAGAGCATCATGTCGTTGAAACGGTCGTCGCCGAGGATGGTGCGAAAGCCGTCCATCACCTTGTCATGAATGTCGGGGCCTGCCTCGATGGGTGGGATTTTTATGACGATTCCGCCTGTTCCGGTTCGCGACACTTGCGCCTGCGTCTTCGCCGCAGTCCACATTTCCGCCTTTGCCGCCTGCGCCAAATCGGACAGCGCGCCGGCTTCCGCGAGGGACAGTTCGAGAAAGTCGATCAGTTGTTGCGAAAGTTTTCCGTTGGGCACGCCGAACTCGTTTTCCGCGAAAAATTGCACGTCCACGGAGGCCACTTTGTCGCGCTTGATTCCGGCGAGCAACCGTCGCGCCGCGCTGCCGCGCAGGAGCGTCGTTGGCGTTGTTTGCGCGCCGGTGTTCGGTGGGGCGGCGGTGTTGTCTGAGTCCGCGGTGTTTCCGCTTTGCGTTTGCGCCTGTTTGATTGCGTCGGGTGGATTGGGCGCGGGCGTTTTTGCGGGGGGCGTTTCGCGCGGCAGAATAAAGTGCATCGCGAGACATCCGGCGAGAAATCCGGCTGCGGTTGCGAGGATCGTGAAACGTTTTCCGGGGTTCATACGGCATCAAAAACACCGGCTAATTTGCCGGGATAAAATCCTCCAATCCGGGTTTCCATTTGCCGATTTCGTCGCGCTTCAAGGTGGCGCTTTGTGAGTGTGTCGCCCCGGGACTCGTTTCGGTCTCGATGTTGACGTTGTAGCGGCCGTCGTTGCTTTTTCCGATGGTGATCGTGCGTTTTTCGCCGCCGAATTGATTGAACAGATTTTCAAATTGTCCGCCGCCAAGCCGGTCGCCGTTGTAGAGCATCATGTCGTTGAAGCGGTCGTCGCCGAGGACCGCATGAAAGCCGTCCATCACCCTGTCGTAAACATCGGGTCCCGCGGCGACTGGCGGGATTTTTATTATAATGCCGTCCGTTCCGGTTTGCGACACACTGGCCTGCGTTTTGGCGGCGTCCCACATCTCCGCCTTGGTCGCTTGTATCAAATCGGACAACGTGCCGGCCTCAGCGGGGGACAGTTCGAAAAAGTCCGTGAACTGGCGCGAAAATTTTCCGTCATTTGTCGCAAAAAAACGAACGTTCACGGAAGCGATGCTGGCGCGTTTGATTTCGTTGAGCGCCTGTCTTGCACCGGCTCCGCGCAATGCCGCCGGCTCCGCTGCGCGAGGCTCCGGCGGGTTCGCGGCGTTTCCGGGTTGCGGCTGCGCGGTCGTTGTCGAAGCGGGGGCGAGGGTGAGGGTGGGGGAGAGGGTGGGGGTGGGGGAGAGGGTTGTTTGGATTTGGGCGGTGGTGTCGAGTGGAGTTGGCGCGGGCGTTTTGGCGAAAGCCGTTTCGTGCGACCGGACAAAATACATCACGGCGCATCCGGCGAGAAATCCAACGGTGGCGGCGAACAGCGGAGCGCGTGGTGAAGATTTTGAGGATTTGGCTGCTTCCATGAGAGGGCGTGTGTGGGCGTGCGATGGTGTGTGGCAGTGTGCGATGGCGCGCGAGGGCGTGTGTGGGCGTGTGTGGGCGTGCGATGGGAAAATCATGGAGTCATCCGGTGGTTGCGATGCAAAACCTGCGCGTGCTGACCGTCCAGATTTGGGGCAGGATTTGGGGGCCGAGCTGTCTGATCGGGCGGATCGGTCTGATCTGGCTGATCTGTCGGATCTGGCTGATCTGGCGGATCTGGCGGATCCACTCGCCCCCTGCCTGCCCCTGCCTGCTTTCGCCCGCGATGTGTTTTGTTTTCCTTTTTGGACGTGGTTCGTTTTTGCTGGCGCCATGTTGCATATCATCAAACACCCCCTCGCACGGCACGTCGTCACGCATTTGCGCGACAAGACGACCAAGCCGGCGACGTTTCGCTCGCTCTGCCATCATCTGTCAGTGCTGCTCGCGCTCGAGGCGACAGCCGATCTCGCCATGCGCGAGGTGGCGGTCAACACACCGCTCGAGGCGTGCATCGGGCACAAACTCGCGCGTCCGCTCGTGGTTGTGCCGATTTTGCGCGCGGGACTGGGAATGGTGGAGCCGGTCGTGTCGCTGTTTCCCGACGTGAGCATCGGCTACATCGGGCTGGAACGCGACCACGCGACGGCGCTGGCGCGCAGTTATTATTGCAAGCTCCCGCCACTGGCGGACACACGCGTGCTCCTTGTTGATCCGATGCTGGCGACGGGTGGCTCGGCCGTGCAGGCGCTCGATGTGATCAAGCAAAACGGCGGCGCCGAAATCCGCATGCTCAATGTCGTGGCCGCCCCCGAGGGCGTGAAGGCGGTCGAAACCGCGCACCCCGACGTGGCGATTTACGCGGGCGCACTCGACCGCGGACTCAACGACAGGAAATATATTTTGCCCGGACTGGGGGATTTTGGAGACCGGCTTTACGGGACCTGAAACGCGCGGAGAGGGACGAAGAGGCGAAGGGGTGAAAAGCTGAAAGGCTGAAGGGCTGAAAGGCTGAAGGGCTGAAATATCGATCCTGGGCAACCTGTTCGAGGTTGTGTGAATCTTCTCTCCTTCTCTCCTTCCCCAAGGTGGCGCCTGATTTCCACGCGGGGCGCGGCGTTATTTCCTTATTTCCACGTCAGCAGCAGCCGCGCGAAATATGTGGTGTCGAGGCGTCCGACGCCGGGCACGGGGCGGCTGTTGTAGTCGTTGGAAACACCGACGCGGAATTTCCAGCGCGGGCTGGCCAGGGGGAGTTCGATGTAGGATTCGTGATAGATGCGATACAGGCCGAAATCGTTGAACGCGGGCGTGCAGGTGATGCGGTTCACCACCGACCAGGTTTTCATCGTGAGCTGGTTGTTGAGGCCGAGGTCGATCCCCGGCTCGCTGAGGTCGTCGATGATTTTGGCGCCGGTGATCGGGTCGTGATTCGTGCCGTAATTCTCATAGCGGTGCGAGAGACCGGCGCGGAAGGTGAGCGTGGCGATTTCGTTTTTGATGACGTCGTGGCCGAAACCGGCGGCGGCGGTGTTGTAGAGGCTGATGTCTTTCACGCGGTCAAAGCCGGTCTCGTCGCGCGCATACCAGGAGAAGCGCGCCGAGAAATTGCGCTGGTAATCGGCGCCAAGGCGGAACAGTTCCGCAGACTTTTCGGCGTCGGTGATCTGGCGGTCATAACCGGTGTGGAGTTGCAGTTTGTCGAAGCTCGACGCGAGCGTGGCGCGAAGCGAGAAGCTCGTGCCGATTTGCTCGGAGTTGCCGGTTTTGCCGGCCACGTCCATGCTGGCTTCGAAGCTCCATTTGCGTTCGCGTCTGACGAGTTCGGGGTCCTTGGCGCCGGGCGCCCAGGTTTCCTTGAAGTCGCCGAGTCTGGCGGTAGTGGTGGCGCCGGCGGGGCCGCTGAGCACGATTTCGCCAGGCGCGGCGGTGCTGGCGATGGAGCCGTTGAGCACCCTGCCGTCGGCGAGGCGCGCGTTGATGGGCGTGTCGGTCGTGATGGAGGCGATTTCGCTTTGCTTGATTTTGATGTCGCCGGCGTAGTCGGTGGCGATGACGACGGCGCCGGCGTCGATTTGGGAAACTTTGCCCGTGATGCGGGACCCGTTCTTGGTTTCAACAACGTCGGCCGGCAAAGCGCCGGTTGCGAAGAGTGCGGCGCCGAGGACAAGGGCGCCGGTTTTTTTGAGCGTTTGAATGGGTGTCATTGGAAAATACTGAAGATGCACGAAAGGCGCGCAGGCCGTTTTGGCAAATATTATGTGTCGAATCGCGGGCCGCGCGTCCGACGTCGCCCAGACATCGCCGCGCCAGATGTCGCCGCGCCAGACATCGCCGCGCCAGATGTCGCTGCGCCAGACATCGCCGCGTCCGGCATCGTCGAGACATGCGCCCCGGCATCGTCGCGCACCGGCATCGCCGCGCTCGACATCGCCGGGGCTTCGCGTTTGCCTCGACACCTCATCCGATGTCCGCCGACAAACAGCAAAAATCCGACACACTGGCGCAACCCGCGCGTCCCGCGCTTATCGTTGCCGGCGGGTGGCGCGACTACCAATTGCTCGATTGCGGGATGGGCATGAAACAGGAGCGATGGGGCGACGTCACGCTCGTGCGTCCCGACCCGCAAATCATCTGGCCGCGTCGCGACGGCGGCGGGGCAGACTCCGCGGATTGGAAAAACTGGGACGGTTATTATCACCGCCACGACACCGGCGGCGGGCGCTGGGAATTTCGCAGGCCGCTTCCCGATCATTGGAAAATCGGATACGGCGCCGGCGGCGCGGGAAACGCCGGGAATCTCGTTTTTAAAATCCGCCCCACGTCGTTCAAGCACACGGGGCTGTTTCCCGAGCAGGCGGTGAACTGGGACTGGTTTTCGGAAAAAATCCGCGCCGCGCGCGCGCACGGACGCGAGGTCGCGGTGCTCAATCTCTTCGGTTACACTGGCGCGGCCACCTGCGCCGCCGCCGCCGCGGGCGCGAGTGTGTGCCACGTCGACGCCGCCGAAGGCATGGTGAAATGGTGCCGCGAAAACGCCACGCTCTCCGGACTCGAAGCCGCGCCCATCCGTTACATCGCGGATGACTGCGTGAAATTCGTGCGCCGCGAAATAAAGCGCGGACGCCGCTACGATGCGATCATCATGGACCCGCCCACCTTCGGACGCGGCAGCGGCGGCGAGATGTGGAAACTCGAGGACCACTTGTGGGAGTTGCTGAAGGAATGTCGCGAGGTGTTGAGCGACGCGCCGCTTTTTTTCCTGATCAACGCCTATACCGCGCGCCTCTCGCCGACAGTCGTCGCAAATCTGCTCGGCGAATTGATGCGAGACGCGCGCGGCACAATCACCGGCGGCGAAGTGGGCCTGCCCATCCGGCGCGACGGCAAAGTCCTGCCGTGCGGGATTTATGGGAGGTGGGAGGCAGGGTAGGGTAGGGCGGAGGCAATGTGGCACGGGCGCACGGACAGGATTGTACGTGCTGCATTGTCGTGGTATTTTTTATAAACTGATGTTACGCAGCCGGCAGATTTTGCAGGGCCTGACCTTGTGTCAGGCCGCGAATTTCCAGTGTGGCCTCCCACGCGTGCGCGGCCTGACACAAGGTCAGGCCCTACGAGCTGCGTAACATCAGTTATAAATATTGCGAAGCAGGATAGGGCGGTTGTCAGGCTTCTCGCTTGGCTCGGAACGCCGAAACCGCCCTGCCAAATGTGTCCATATCGATGGAAAATACCATGCTACCCGATCCGGCCTTCGTCGAAGTCGATCAGGTCGGGCACACTTTTGATTTCGTTCACGCGGTCAGCGCAGCCCATCGCGGTGAGCGCGTCGCGCAGAAAATCACGACCGGCGTCGGTCATGCCTTTTTGGACAAGCTCGCGGTTCCATTTTGCGACGCGCGTGTTTTTGGGGAAAAGCTCCAGCAGGCGCCGGTCGATTTCGGCGTCATCGGCGGATGTGTGTACGATTTGTTCGACGGCGGCGGGATCGACGCCGAGGTGCAGGCACAGGAAGCGGTCGATTCCGCGCTTGTAGTTTTTCGCGTAACTGGCGGGCAGCGCGCCGTGCGCCTTCACGTATTTGCATTTCGCAATGAAGCGCGGCAGGTAGAGCAAGCCCGTCGCGGCGTGCGGAATGTAAGGCGAGGGCAGGCAGGTGAGGATTTCACCGGTCGATCCGGGAATGGGTTTGGATGGCATGGTGTTGATAAAGTGGAGGAGGCCGGGCCGGGCTGGCCGCTTGTTTGATTTTCCGCGGCCAATCAAAACGGCCGGGCCGGCCGCTTCCACCTTATTTTGCCGGATAACGTTTCAGCGTTTCAGCAGTCGCAATTCAAAGTGGTGGAAGTCGCCGCAATTTCCACCGCTTTCGATTACACAGAGCGTCCCCGCGCAAAAAAAGGCATCGCTCGGGACGCGGCGTCCTTGCGGCTCGTAGCCTGACCTTGTGTCAGGCCGCGAATTACCAGTGCGGCTTCCTACGCGGGCGCGACCTCTCATGCGTGCGCGGCCTGACACAAGGTCAGGCCCTACGAACGCCGGTCGCGTAATATCCGTTATCGAAATACGACAAGCCACAAGCGGGCGCATGACGTTTCGCGGGCAAAGATGCCCGCGCTCCCAGGAAAGGCATTCGCATGCGCCCTTGGGAAAGGCATTCGTGTGCGCCCTTGGGAAAGGCATTCGCATGCGCCCTTGGGAAAGGCATTTGCGTGCGCTCCAAGAAAGGGCATTCGCGTGCGCCTCAAGAGAGGTCTTTGCGTGCATCCCGGCGTTATCGCGGGTCGGTGGTGTCGGTTGGCTTGGCGGCGGTTTCGCG
>JAISGL010000208.1 GCA_031263125.1 Opitutaceae bacterium
AGACCGCCTCGCCAAATGGCTCGCCGCCCAACCCGCGCGACAAGCCCCCGCGCCACTCCCCCCCGCGCCGCCACCCTTCGCGCTGCCACCTTCCGCACTGCCCCCGGTCGCATCGCCCCTGGTCGCCGAACAACAACAACCACAACCGCTGCCATCACCAACACCGCTGCCATCACCACCACCACCGCCCACTCCAGTCGTCGAACCACCACCACCATCACCATCATCATCACCATCATCATCGCCATCGCCATTATCAGCAGCAGCACCACCATCGTCGCTGCCACCATCATCACTACCACCATCGTCGCCGCCGGTCGTCGAACAACAACCACCCGCGTCAATCGCCAAACCGCCGCCACACCTAGCGGCAACAACACCTGCCAAACCGCCCGCGCCCGCGCCCAAGCCCCCACCCGCGCTTGTGTCCGCGCTCGCGCTCGCGAAGCCCCCGACCCCGCCCCAATCGAAAACAAAAGCAGAGCCACCCGTTCCCTCCCTGCCCGCTGACGTCCCCTCCCTGCCTGTTGACGTCCCCCTCTCGCCCGCTGATGTTTCCCCTCCGCCCGCTGACGCAGGCAGGGCGAAGCCTCCGCCTGAACCGCCAGCTTCCGTCCCCCCGCCCCCGCCATTCCCGCCACCCTCGCCCCCACCCTCGCCCTCGCCGCCCTCGCCACATCCGACGTTGGCGCCGCCTCCTCATCCATCGCCTTCTCCATCGCCGCCGCCGCCCCCGCCCACGCCGCCTCCTCCGACGCCAAAAAAACGCACCCAAAAACCAAAGTCGCCGCGTGACGACGAAGCGTCCATGCTCGACCTCGATTTGCCGCCGCCTGCCGACGAGTACTCGCAAAACGAACCCGAGGACGGCGGTTTCACCACGGCGATGTCCGCCGACGGCGTCACGCGCCTGATAGCCACCGCCTACATAGGCATCGGCAACAAACTCTACATCCGCGGCGACGGCCCCGGCCTGAGTTGGGACAAAGGCGTGCCGCTCCAATTCATATCCATCGGCAAATGGCGATGGGAGACAAACGACGCCACCGACCCGATTCCCTTCAAGCTCTACAAAAACGACAGCATTGAGTGTACCCGCATGGGTTCCCCCCGGCTCGACCCCGGTCACCAGCACGAAGTCACCGCCAATTTCTGACCAAGCCGCCACGTAGCGCGGGCTGCCAAGCCTGCCTTGCCCGCCCGCCTACCCGCACTTGATCGCCAAAGCAGGCTTGGCAGCCTGCGCTACGGCCCTCCCTCATCACTCCCTCATTCTCTCATCCCACTCATCCCACCTTCCCTCCCTCCTCCCCTCGCCCTTCACACTCCGCCCTCCCGCATTCCACACTCCGCCCCCCGCCCTCCACATTCCGCACTCCACTCTCCACTCTCCACTTTCCGCATTCCCTCACTCACTCACTCCCTCCCTCACTCCCTCACCGCATTCCGCATTCATGAAACTCCGCCTCATCACCCTCAACTTCCTGCAATTCTTCATCTGGGGAGCCTGGCTCATCACGATCGCGAACTACTGGTTCGGCACGAAACACTGGCAGGGTGACGACTTCGGCATCATCTTCTCGACGATGGGCATCTCCTCGCTCTTCATGCCCGCGCTCGCCGGCATGATTGCCGACCGCTGGATCAACGCCGAACGCCTCTACGGCATCCTGCACCTCCTCGGCGGCGCGGCGCTCTTCTGCATCCCAAGCATCGACAGCCCCGCCGCGTTTTTCCGGGGCATCCTCGTGGCGATGATCTTCTACATGCCCACAATCGCGCTCGCCAACTCCATCGCCTACACCGTCCTCAAAAACCACGGCCTCGACGTGGTGAAGGACTTCCCGCCCATCCGCGTATTCGGCACCATCGGCTTCATCGTCGCGATGTGGACCACCAACCTCACCGGCAGCAAAGCCACCGCGAACCAGTTTTATATCGCCGCCGCCGTGTCCGTTTTCCTCGGCCTCTACGCCTTCACCCTGCCCAAATGCCCGCCGCCCGGACGCGCCATCGCGCGCAAATCGCTCGCCCGCACATTCGGCCTCGACGCCTTCGCGCTCTTCAAGAACCGCAAGATGGCGCTCTTCTTCCTCTTCTCGATGTGCCTCGGCGCCGCGCTCCAGCTCACCAACGCCTACGGTGACGTTTTCCTCAGCGATTTCGGCGCCAACCCCGCCTACGGCCCGGACAACCCCGTCGTGCGTTACTCGACGCTCATCATGTCGGTATCGCAAATGTCGGAAACGCTCTTCATCCTCGCGATCCCGTTTTTCCTGAAACGCCTCGGCATCAAAAACGTGATGCTCATCAGCATGCTCGCGTGGGTGTTGCGCTTCGGCCTCTTCGCGTACGGCAACCCCGCGGGCGGCCTCTGGATGATCATCCTCTCGTGCATCGTGTACGGCATGGCCTTTGATTTTTTCAACATCTCCGGCTCGCTCTTTGTCGAAACCGCCACGACGCCCGCCATCCGCTCCAGTGCGCAAGGTCTCTTCATGATGATGACCAACGGCATTGGCGCGGTGCTTGGCAGTGGCATCAGCGGCCACGTCATCCAAAAGTATTACACCGCGCCCGATGGCGCAAAAGACTGGCCCTCCATCTGGCTCACCTTCGCCGCCTACGCCCTCGTGGTCGCCGTGCTCTTCGCCATGTTCTTCAAGCACAAACAACCCGCCGCCAGCTCGGACTGATCGGACAGCTCGGACAGATCGCCCCCCCACTCCACCCACCCACCCAGCCCACCCCGTCCCCCACCCCGCCCACCCAGCCGCTCTCAAACTTTCGCCAGAGCCACCCGTTTTTCTTGTCGCGGATGATGTTCAAAAAAATATTCTGAACATCTTTCCGAAAACCAACGTCTGAACACGCCACACACATTTTTCATATCCACAACGTCCCATGACGACACTTCTCTCTGTAGTAGACGGCATGCGCATTATCGAGGAAGCCGGCCTGCTCGCCTATCCCCTCGGACTCTGCTCCATCGCCGCCATCTTTATCATCTGCGAACGCAGTTTCGCCCTGCGCGAATCCGCCATCATCCCGATCGACCTCGCCGATTCCGTCCTCGCGGGCCACGGCATTGTCTCCGGCTCACACTCGGCCCTCGGACGCATCGTCGGATTCGTCGAACGCCACCCCGGCGACATGGAAGGCGCCAAAGCCTACGCCCGCCTCGAAGTCATGAAAATGGAACGCGGCGTAAGTTACCTCGACGTCATCTACACGGCCGCCCCGCTCATCGGACTCATCGGCACCGTGTCCGGCCTGCTCACCGCCTTCTCGAAAATCGACCCCGACACCAAGATGCCCGACCCCGTGCAATTCACCGAAAGCGTCGGCTACGCGCTCTCGGCCACGCTCCTCGGTCTGATCATCGCGGTCATCGCCCTCCTCGGAAACGGCTACCTGCAACGCCGCATCGACTCGCAAGCCGCCAAGCTCGACGTGCTCCTCGAACGCGTGCTCCAGCACCGCAAAAGCTCCGCCACCGCCGATGGCGCCGGCAGCGCGCCCTCTCCGTTTCCACCTCCGCCGTCCCATTACGGCAAAGCCCCCGTCGCCGGCAGCGCGACAACCCTCAACATTTCCTGACCGATGAGCACAATGGGATTACGCGCCCGCCGCCGCCGCCGCCCCGAACTGCCCCTCGTGCCGCTGATCGACGTCCTCGTGATGCTCGTGCTCTTCTCGTTTGTGACGATGCGTTTTGCCAACACCCAGACGCTCAACCTCACGCTCCCGAAAGCCGACACCGCCGGCAAAAACCAGATCGACCCCAACGGCGTGACCATCGTCATACAAAAAGACGGCACGATCATCTTTAACGGCAAACCGGCCACGGAAGAGCAACTCACGCAATTGCTCAGCCAGGTCAAGGAACTCAGTCGCGACATCCCCGTGCTGGTGAGTGTGGACGAAAACATCCCGGTCAAAACGCTCACCTTCGTAATGGACGCCTGCCGCCGCGAAGGTCTCAACAAAATCAGCATGCAAACGCAGTGACAAAAGCCGGGCGCGCAAGGGAGCGTGTAGGGATGCGCGTAGGGCACGCAAGACCTGGCACGCGGGCCTGACACGCGGGACAGGCACGCGAAACGGACACACGGAACGCGGCACGCGGAACGGCACGCGGAACGCAATACGACATTCGTAGGGCGCGACCTTGTGTCGCGCCGGGATTGGCGGAAGACGCTCTGCAAAAAACGCACGGGGACATTCGCATTCGCGGCCTGACACAAAGTCAAGGCCCTGCGTCCGCTGCGAGCCGCGTAACATCAGTTGACAAGATGTTTTTTCTGTTATTTTCAGCGGCTCCTCAAGCCGGAGGCTTGCTTCAGTGCCAGCACCCAAAAGTAGCGCAGGCTGCCAAGCCTGCTGACGAGGCGAAGCCTCGCCCGGTTCGGAAAAAAACGAATACCCGGCAACGTATGACAAATAAAGCAGATGGTGCGGTCAAGTAGAGTCTGTCCCTGTTTTATTTGACTGATTTACGCGAACGCGGCCTGCCACAAGGTCAAGCCCTATAAAATCCGCTAGTTGCATAATATCAGTTACTAACTGATATTAAACGATTAGCGGATTTTGCAGTGCCTGGCCTGTGTCAGGGCCGCACACGCATGAATCAGTCAAATAGAAATAGGGACAGTCTCTACTTGACCGCACCGCCTGCTTTGTTTGCCACACGCTGCCGGGTGTTCGTTTTTTTCCGAACCGGGCGAGGCTTCGCCTCGGCAGCAGGCTTGGAAGCCTGCGCTACGAGAGACCTGACACAGGATCAGGCTGCGAAATCGGCCTGACGCGAGGGCAGGTGACGCGAGGGCAGGCATTGCGAAATACGCGGGCGCAGGGCGCGGGTCACTTCCAGGTGCGGACGCATTTTCGCATTTTGGAGAGGGCGGCGTTTTGCAGCTGGCGGACACGCTCGCGCGTGACTTGGAATCTTTTCCCAACTTCCTCCAGCGTGAGTTCGCTTGCGCCGTCGAGGCCGAAACGGAGTTTGATGATCTCGGCTTCGCGCGGGTCGAGCGCGTTGACCATCGCCCGGAGGGCGGCGTTCTGGTTGCGTTCAAGCAGGGTGTCAAAGGGGTCGGGCGCGTTTTCGTCGCCGACGATTTCTCCGAAGGTCGCCGAATCCGCGTCGTCGCCAAGGGGGGCGTCGAGCGAGCTGGGGCGCGCACTCACGGATTTGAGGTGCGCGACTTTGCTTGCCGGGATTTGCAGTTCTTGCGCGAGTTCCGTGTCGGTCGGTTCGCGTCCGAGTTCGCCGGTGAGCGTCATCGCGGTGCGGCGCATTTTCGAGATTTTGTCAATGAGGTGGACGGGGAGGCGGATGGTTTTGCCTTGGTTGGCGAGGGCGCGTTTAATCGATTGTTTAATCCACCAGGCGGCGTAGGTGGAGAGTTTGCCTCTTTTGCCGGGGTCGAAGCGTTCGACGGCTTTCATGAGGCCGATGTTGCCTTCGCTGATGAGGTCGAGGAGGGGGAGGCCGAAGTCTTTGTAATCGCGGGCGATTTTGACCACGAGGCGGAGGTTGGCCTTTATCATGTGGTCGCGGGCTTCTTCGTCGCCGCGGCGGATGCGGCGGGCGAGGGCGGTTTCTTCTTTTTGGGCGAGGAGGGGTGTTTTGCCGATTTCGCGCAGGTAGAGTTGCAGGTTGCCGTGTCCGCCAGAGGCGGGGGCGGGGGCGGCGTCCGCGGGTTCGGATTTTTCGAGGAAGGAGGGGGGAGCGTCCGGGGGGAGCGGGGCGGGCGCGGGGAGTGGGCGGGGGTTTATGTCAGTTTCATCTTGAGGCGCATAACTGTCGGTGTGATGCGGTTGGTAAATCATTGCTGGTTCCTGTCTGGGTTTTACTGCACGCGGTCGTAACCGTTCGATGAGCCGGACTGAAAAGAGGGCGCTTTCCTCACGCCCCCCGCTGGGTGTGTTTTGATACAACAGGGGTGTGCCAGTGTGGTGGTGGCGCGGCGATATAAAAAGGGGCAAAAACGTGTGAAGTTGCGTGTGCGGGCGGGGTGGGCGGGGTGGGCGGGGTGGGTTGCGATGTTGCCGCAAAATAATGTCGCGTTGGAGCGTGCCTTTGGCGCGTTGGAGCGTTCCCTTTGAGGATTGGAGCGTTCCAATGGAGCAGTGGAGCGTTTTTGGAAAACATGGTCTGGCTTGCGGCGGCGGAATCGGTTTGTGTGCAGGGCAATGAGCAGCAACCCGATACAGACAGCGGTGCGTTACGGGGAGACCGCGCCGCCGCGCGCGATCGCGGAGTGGGTCGAGGCAATTTGGTGGATTCGCGGGGATGTCGGGGCGGCGGACGGGGCGGGGGTGCGCTGGCATGATGTGCTGCCGGATGGGTGCGCGGATTGGATTGTGCAGGCGGATGAGGGCGGAGGCGGCGGAGGCGCGAGGTCGTTTTTTGTGGGGCCGATGACGCGGCGGCTGTCGGTGCCGATGGCGGGGGGACGCGCAAATTGGTTCGGGATTCGGTTTCGTCCGGGCGCGTTGGGCGGGGTGTTGCGTGTGCCGTTGGTCGAGATGCGCGATGGGATGGCGGAGGATTTGCCGTTGCCGGTGGTTGCGTCCGGCGTCGGGAGGTTGGTTGACGCGGTGGCGGGGGGCGCGGCTCCGGGCGAATTGGCGGGGGTGGCGGAGCGGTTGCTTGTGCGGTGGCATGGGTTGCGCGGCGCGCGCGAGGGCGCGGCGCGGGCGGTGCGCGCGGTGGCGGTGTTTGCGGCGCGAAACGAGGGGGCGACGGTGGCGCGGATCGCCGCGAACGCGGGGATGAGCGTGCGGACGTTGCGGCGGGTGTTTGATTCGGCGGTGGGTGTGTCGCCGAAGTTTTTCGCGCGTGTGTTGCGCGTGCAGGATGTGATTGCGGTGATGCGGTTGGTGGGGCGGCGCGGGGGCGCGGTGGATTGGGCGGGCGTGGCGGCGGGCGCGGGGTTTGCCGACCAGGCGCATTTGGTGCGCGAGTTTCGCGAGTTCACGGGGTGGACGCCGGGGTCGTATCTGGGGGCGTTGAAAAATGGCCGTTTTCTTCAATACGGACGCGGGGTGTGAATGGCAGGATTGGGCGCGTAATCTTTTTCCTTGTCATGAAAATCAAAAAAATAACTCCCAATCTCATGGTCGCCGATGTGCGGCGTGCCGTTTCATTTTACCGCGATGTGTGCGGTTTTGCGTCCGTCATGGCGTTGCGCGATGATGGGAAGACAATCGATCAGGCGCCTGTCGATGGCGCGGATTATGTGTTCGTGATCATGTCGCGCGAAGGCGTCGAGGTGATGGTGCAGGAGGAGAAAAATCTGCGCAGTGAGTTGGAGGGCGAGGCGAAGACGCGTCCGGCGGGGCTTTCGTGCACGTATTATGTGGAGGTCGAGGACGTGGATGCGTTTCATGCGTGGATGAGCGCGAGGAGTGCGCAGTGGGTGCGCAGCGCGCCGAGGACGTCGTGGTACGGCATGAGAGAGTTCACGGTCGCGGACCCGGATGGGAATGTGTTGATGTTTGCGGAAAGCGTGCGGGTGTGAATGCGCGGGCGTGGTGCGCGAGCGTGGTGCGCGGGCGTGGCGCGCGGGCGTGGCGCGTGGGCGTGGCGTGCGGGCGTGGCGTGCGGACGTGGCGCGTGGCGCGTGGGCGTGGGCGCGTGGGCGTAGTGCGTGGGCGTGATGTGTGGGCGTGGTGCGCGGGCGCGGGCCAGCTTCTGTCCATTGGAATTTCCCGCCGGAGGCGAGCCATTATATCTTTGACTGCGAAATGTTTCCTTCCAACCTCACACCCAGTCAAAACCTCACACCAGCCACACCTTCGCACCCAACCGCCACTTCACACCCAGCCATCACCATGAAAAAAACAATACTATCACTGACCGCGATGCTCGCGCTTGCCTGCGTCGCCGGATGCTCACAGTCAGCCAGCGAAACCACCGCGTCGGGACTGCAACGCTCCAAATTCCAAAAACAGATCGGCGGCAAAACGTCGGACCTGTTTGTCATGAAAAACAACAAAGGCGTCGAAATCTGCGTGACGAGTTACGGCGCGCGCATCGTCTCGTGGTTCGCGCCCGACCGCGACGGAAAGATGGAGGACATCGTCCTCGGCTACGACGACGTGCAAGGCTACATCGACTCCAAGGAACCGTATTTCGGCGCGGCCATCGGCCGCTACGGAAACCGCATCGCGAAAGGCAAGTTCACGCTCGACGGCGTCGAATGCACGATCCCCATCAACAACGACCCCAATGCGCTGCACGGCGGCCCCGGCGGTTTCCAATCCGTCGTGTGGGACACCCGGCAAATCAATCCCTCCACGCTCGAGTTTCACCTGCACTCGAAAGACGGCGACCAGGGTTTTCCCGGCAACCTCCACGTCACGATGACCTACACGCTCACCGACGACAACGAAGTCAAGATCGCCTACAAGGCGACCACCGACAAACCGACGGTCATCAACCTCACGCACCACTCATTCTTCAACCTGCACGGCGCGGGCAACGGCACCGTGAACGACCACCTGCTCATGATCGACGCCGACAAATACACGCCCGTGACCAGCGTGCTGATCCCCACCGGCGAGATCGCCCCGGTCGCCGGCACGCCGATGGATTTTAGAAAACCGGTGGCAATCGGCGCGCGCATTGAGGAATCCTTCGAGCAACTCAAAAACGGCCAGGGATACGATCACAACTGGGTGCTCAACCGCACCGGCAGCGGCCTCCAACTCGCGGCCCGTGTGGTCGAGCCGAAGAGTGGCCGTGTGCTCGAAGTATTCACGACCGAGCCGGGCGTCCAGTTCTACGGCGGCAATTTCCTGGACGACACCTTCAAGGGCAAAGGCGGCAAAACCTATGGTTTCCGCACGGCGCTCTGCCTTGAGACGCAACATTTCCCGGACAGCCCGAACTGGAGCGAATTCCCCTCCACCGTACTCCGCCCCGGCGAGACCTACACGCACGAATGCGTGTATAAATTCTATGCGGAAAAATAAGGGACCCGGCTAAAATCAATGCTGCTTAATTAGTGGAAAAACCGCGAATGGACACGAATTGGACGCGAAGAATTTAACCTGTTCAAAATAATGAGATTCAGCAATTTTCATTGGCGTTCATTCGTGTTCATTCGCGGTTAAAAAAAACACTATTTAAGCGGTATTGCGGCTAAAATGAATTCGCCAAAGAGAGGCGGAAGCGCACCAGTTTGCGCAAATGGTTCGTCACCATCACGGCTGCCGCCGCCATCAACTCGATCGCTTCATTGACTCCTCATAAATGGTAATTTATTTATGGCCGAGTCCCTTGCGCGGCGCGTAGGGCCTGACCTTGTGCCAAGCCGCGAATTACCAGTGTGACCTCCCATGCGGGCGCGGCCTGACACAAGATCAGGCTCTGCAAAATCCTGCCGTCCGCATAACATCAGCTGGCGTAAGTTGCCAGCCCTACCCTGCCCTGCCCGTTTGTTGCGTTTGTCGTTGAGTCTGTTCACGCCGTTTCGACTCAGTCGGACGCAAACGTGCGCCGTCGCGGCGTGCGCAAAACCATGATTTCGTCCGTATCGCTACTGCCGTCGCCCGCGCCGCCCCAGTCGCAGACGGGCGGCAGGGCGCGGGGTTCCTTGCGACGACGCAACCCCGTCTTTCGTCGGAAGAGCGTGAGGTGTTTCGCGACAAAGGCCCTGCCGCCGAGTATGCCGCCATTGGTGAAATAGCGTATCTGGCATCTCAATGCAGTGGACAGCGGCAGTTTTCCATTGGCGCTCATCGTTTCCTCAAAAAGATTTTCCGAAACGGCAGCTTTGCCAGCGCGCGGTTTGGCGCCGCTGCCGATAATCATGAGCCGGTAGTATTCCTGCGCGGCTTGCCAAGTGCGCGCGTCATCCTCGCCGATGACATGTATGATTCCCGACCGTGCGATTTTCCTGCCCGCGACAGCCTCGCTGTAGCCGCAAAACCGGTAATCCTTGGGATCGTCGACGAGTCCTGCGCGCACAGGATTCAAGTCGATGTATGCGGCCACGACGCGAACAGCGCGCCCTGCCGGTTGAATAAGCACGCTCTTGAAACGCTCGGCCCAAAGCGTGCCGAAGCGGTTGTGTGTTTTGTTGAACCAAATGGTGAAGCGTTGTTTGAGCAGCTTCATGAAAGCCGAGACATCGTTCATGAGGGCAAGCTGCTGTTTGCGCCACGCCTCGGCGTCTGAGCCGCCAGCCTTGAGCTGCGCTTCGACAACCGCCAGCGAGGCGGTTTGGAAACGGGTTGGTTCCGGGTAGAGCAAGCGATAGCGACGCAGATGTTCCTCATCAGAGATCGGTGCTTTTTTTGGAACCCTGACAAGAATATGGAAGTGGTTTTCCATGACGGCGTAAGTGAGAATGGAAACGCCGCAGTAATCAGCGATTTGCCACATTTGGCGGCGGAACATCTCCTTGACATCCTCGTCGAAGAGCCGTTCGCCGTTAACGGTGCGGGAGATGCAGTGATAAACGGCATCCTCTCCATGAATTTTTATCCGTGCGATTCTCATGCGAAAAACAATCACCAAAAAGCAGCCATGCAGCAAGCATAATCTATAGCCTGTCCCTGTTTTTATAGCCTATTTACAATTTTCGCTCGCACATTAACTTTAACTCGAGTTCCGCAGTTCATCCGATCGGCGAAAAACTTTCAGAGGAGAGCGGTTTTTGTCCGGGTGCGTTTCAGAGGGAAACGTTATCGCACGGGGCATGTAGGGATCTCGGCCATAAATAAATTGTCATTTATGAGGGGACAATGAAGCGATCACGTTGATGGCGGCGGCAGCTGTGATGGTAACGAACCATTTGCGTAAACCGGTGCGCTTCCGCCTCTCTTTAATTCATTTTAGCCGAGTCCCTAACCGGAGCGCGGGCGCCCGCCCCCTTCCGAAGCGTCCCGCGATGCGGCGCCGTAGGGCGCGACCTTGTGTCGCGCCGGGATGGGCGGAAGCGCCGCGGTTGGCTCACAAACTGTCGCCGAAGTCTTCGCGGAATTTCGCGGCTAGTTTTTGCGGCCAGTCACTGGTGGGGGCGAGGCGGCCGTTGAAGAAGCGCAGCACGGGCGGCTCCTCGACAAATTTCAGGCCGCCGATGAGGGCGCGGTTTTGATGCAGCCAGTGGAGGCGGTCGATGGCGTAGCGGGTTTGCGAGAGCGTGAACACGCGGCGGGGAAACGCGAGGCGGAGCAGTTCAATGTCGGAGAGCACGTCCTTGCCGTTTTCGTCGCGGACGCTCGACAGGGTGCCGCGTTCCATGCCGCGGATGGCGCCCGCGATGTAGAGCGCGGCGGCAAAGGCGCCGGCTTGATACTCTTCGCGGGGGACGTGCGGGAGGATGCCGCCGGCGTCGATGTGCGCGCCGAGGCCGCCGGGGGGCGTCACCATCGGGACGCCGTGGCGCACGGCTTCGTTGACGAAATATTCGATGAAGGAGGGGCTTTGCGAGATGACGGTCTCGTCGGTGGTCTCGTGGAGGCCGACGGCCATCGACTCGATTTCGCGCACGCTGATGCCGCCGTAGGTGACGAAGCCTTCGAAGAGGACGACGAGGTTTTTCAACTGGTCGTAGAGGGCTTTGTCGTTGGTGCAGATGCCGCCGCCGCGCGAGGAGCTGAGTTTGCGGGCCGAGAAATAAACGAGGGGGCAGAGGTCGCACATGATTTTGAGGATTTCACCGACGGTGGCGTCCTTGAACTCGGGTTCGCGTTTTTTGATAAAATAGCAGTTTTCGCCGATGAGCGAGGCGTCGAGCACGAGGAGGATGCCGTGCTTGTCGGCGACGCGGCGCACTTCGCGGAGGTTGGCGATGGAGAAGGGCTGGCCGCCAATGAGGTTGGTGGAGGCTTCCATGCGGATGAAGGGGATGCGGGCGGCGCCGTGCCGGGCGATGAGGGCTTCGAGGGCGGCGATGTCCATGTTGCCTTTGAAGGGGTTGGTGCTGCTGATTTGCAGGGCGTCGGGGTAGTGGAGGAGTTCGACGACTTTGCCGCCGTTTTCCATGATGTGGGCCAGGGTGGTGGTGAAGTGGTAGTTCATCGGCAGGATGCTGCCGGGTTTCACAAAGGTGCGGGAGATGACGTTCTCGGCGGCGCGGCCTTGGTGGACGGGGAGGAGGTATTTTTTGCCGAGCACGTCCTCGACGGCGTCGCGCAGGCGGGCGAAGCTCTGCGAGCCGGCGTAGGCGTCGTCGGCGCGGTGCATGGCGGCGGTCTGATTGTCGCTCATGGCGTTCACGCCGCTGTCGGTGAGCATGTCGAGGTAGATGTCGCGCGTGCCGAGTTGGTAGGTGTTGAAGCTGGCTTCCTGGATGGCGGCGAGGCGGCGTTCGACGGGCACGAGGTGGAGTTTCTGCACGACGCGGACTTTGTGCAGTTCGAGCGGGATGTT
>JAISGL010000019.1 GCA_031263125.1 Opitutaceae bacterium
GGAGTAGAGCGGGCGTCCCGCCCGCTGACGGCGAAGCCGCCGGATCGAGTAGCACGGGCATCTTGCCCGTGGACGGCGCGAAGCGCCGCCCCCCCATGCCAGCCCCGACGCGGGCAAGATGCCCGCGCTACTTCCGGAACACGCGCGAGACGCCCGTGCCACAGCGTCTTGCTTGTCCAGTTTTTGAGATGCGCCCACGTAACATCAGTTACATTATTTTAGCTGGCGCCATCACCGGGTTTTTGCAACGAATGCCGGTCTCGATCCCATGAAATCATCGAACCGTCTGGAAGATTACTCCGCCGAGGAAATCCGCGAGGAAGTGGAACGCGGCGCGCACATTGTGATGTATGCGTATTGTGTCTCGTTTCTTGTGATCACGTTCAAGCGCGACACCCGTCCGTATCTCATCAAGGGCGGACACAGCCGGCTCGGACCGGGGCTGCCTTGGGCGTTGCTCACGCTGCTGTTCGGCTGGTGGGGTTTTCCCTGGGGTCTCATCTACACGCCGATGGCGCTTTGGCAGACCTTGCGCGGAGGCGTGGATTTGACCGACGCGTGGATCGACAACTACACGACGCGCGTGGCCGCGGCGATGGTGGAGGCCGGGGCGCGGAATGCGATCACGACGGGCGGAGACCTTGCGCCACAGGCCGCGCCAGCGCAGCCGTTTTCGCGCGACACCAGCGCGCAGCCATCGCCGACGCAGCGCACCGGCGTATCCGGCAAAAAACCACTGCTGGCCGTCCTCGGCGTGCTGGCCGTGCTTGCGCTCGGCGCGGGCGTGCTCGGCTGGTTTCTGAATGCAAAAAGCCGTGTGTTCCTCGTCAGCGGACTGGGCAAAAGCTACACGGTCACGATTGACGGCACGCCGCACGCGCTCACGCCCTTCGAGCGGAAGGATCTGGGCCGGCTCCCGCGCGGTCCGCACACGGTGCGCGCCGTGCTGCCCGCGCCCGGCTCGCCGGTGTTTGAGACCACGGTGACACTGGGCGGGAAAAACACAATCGGCTCCGCGCCGCTCGTGGTGATAAATCCCGACCAGCTCGCGCCCGCCTACGAGGAAAAAATGAAATACGGCTCGAAGGCCGAAAACGATTACTCCTTAAAATTGCATCCCAATGCCGCCGTGCTGGAGCTGCGCCGCCCGGATTATGTTTTCAAGCCGTTTCCCTCCACCATCAGCGTGAAATCCGGCGAAAGCCGCGTGCGCACCCGCGTGGCGTGGCTCGACGCCACCATGCCGTTTCATCGCCGCATGGAAATCATCGAATCCAACAACGGCCCCGATGCCGCCAAAACCTACCTCATGCGCGCGGGCGCGCTGACACCCTCCGACACAGCCGTGCTCGGCTACGCGCAGACACTCGACACCGGTGCGGCGCGGGAATTTTTCGCGCAACATCTCGACACCTTCCCGGTAATCGTGAACCTGCACCGTTATTATCAGGAATACATGAGCCGCCGCGATCCGGAGCGGGACCTGCCCGCCGAATATCGCGCCCGGCTCGCCCGGCATCCCGGCGATGGCGCGCTGCTTTATCTCGCCGGACGCCTGCTGACGGACATCGACGAATCGCGACGCTCCATGGAACTCGCGTTGAAGGCGACCCCGCCATGCCTCCACGCCTGGAGCGTGCTCGCCCATGCCGCCCAAAATGAAGGCCGCTTCGAGCAGGCGCTGGAAACCGCCGAACGCGGCCTCAAGGCCGTCAGCGACACGGGCAATCCCCAGCTTCTGGACGCGCTCTCCGCCATGCGCCGCGACATGCTGGTGGCGACCGGACAGCTCGAAAACGCGCTCGCGGAAACAAAACGCGCGCACGAGCAAAACCCCGAGGACTTCCATCTCGCGAAAACGTTTTTCCTTCTCCAAGGGCTTGGCCGCCGCCCCGAAGCCGAGGCGACGGCTGCGCTTGCGAAATTCAGCCGCGAGATGACGGCGCGCGAATACACGGCGGAATCCATCAAGAGCGCCACCCTCACCCTCAAGGCATGCCGCGCCTACGGTCGCGGTGACATCGCGGACTACATCAACCTGTCAAAGGAGCGCGACGGGGACCCTGCGGGGATTGTCGCCAAAATCGAACTCACCCTGTCGGAGGGTGACATGACGGCGGCGCGCGCGCTGCTCACGAGCCAGCCGTCCGTGTATTCCCGCTACTGGTTCCTGTTGCAAATCCTCGCCAGCCGCGGTGGCGACAGCGGCCTCGCAACCGAGTGTTTTGGCAAGGCGGTCGCGGAGCTGGCGACCGAGGGGACGGAGGCGCGCGCGCTTGGCAAGGCGCTGGCCGGCGGACGCGTGCCGGACGCCGCCGCGCTGCTGCGGCTCAATCTCCAGCCTGCGGAAAAACGGGTGCTTGCCTGCGCGCTGGGCTGGCGCGACGCGGCGGCCCGTCCGGCGTATTTCGCGCTCGCGGAAAAAATGAATTTCGACCCTGCCTTCCCCTGCCATTTGCTCAAACAGGCGATGTCAGAAAACAGCGCCACAGCGCGAAACGCCAATGGTGTCAGGCCGACGAATCCAAGTTTTGAACACTGACAATATGAAGAAGAATCAAGAAAGATTACCCCTATTCCAACCCACAAACAGAAGAGACAATGCGCCACGGGATTGTCCACAGGGGAACAAAAACTAACATTCTTCGTCCTGACGCCTTCGGGCTTTCCTCTGGAATTCAAATTCTGCAAAGAAAACAGTAATGTAATTATAAAATCACATGTGTAGTATTTTTAAAAATCCGGTCTTGCGAACTAAAATATTGCTCGCATGCATATTGTTAATAAATGCAGTGATGCTGATAAGTTGCAGTAAAATAAACACGACACAAGGTCCTGAAGCGTTGGATTATTTTAATAAATATTTTGATTCTAATATAAAAACAAATAATATCATTGATTACAATGGAGTTTATATAAAAAATTCTTCTTTGCGAAGGTCAGTGAATTCTATTTTTATTCGAATATCATCAAAAGATGGAAAGCAATGGATAAGGGAAAATATGCCCCATTTGTATCTAGAAGGAGTGGGTGTTGGAGGGATGAATATATGGGCAGGTGTCCATCCCCCAAATGTCTCTTGGTGGGATGCTTCCAATCACAAAGAAACATGGATTGCATATCAAGGTTCCTCTGTTGTGAAAAATGCAAACTTAACTGTTTCCATATCGCACGACACTTCAGATAATGATGTGATTCATATATGGGGAACATGGGCTGAAAGATAAAATTAACTATCCACAAGGAGAAAAACCGAAGGAGGCGGGCCGAAAAATACAAGTATTCAGTGTTAACAATATGAAAAAGAAAGATTCCCTGTATTCCAGACTACAAACAGAAAGAATGATTCGTCACGGGATTGTCCACAAGGGAACAAAAATCAACATTCCTCGGCTTGGCATCTTCGGGTTTCCCCGCATCTCACCCCATTTGTCATTTATTATATGACAAACTGATATTATATGATCGGCAGTCTTTTGGCAGAGCGTTCTCGCCGAGACCACCCTGCAAAAAACCTCTCCGCACTGCTATCATTTCCATAGCTGCCTTCCGTCCTCCGTCTTCTGTCCTCTGTCCTCTGCCTTCCGTCCTCTGTCTTCTGTCCTCCGTCCTCTGCCCTCTGCCCTCATTTCGCGGTCACACTGCGCAAGAGCGCGTGGAGCATTTCCAATCGCGGGGTGGCGACGTTTTTCGCTTTCGCGCGGCGCAGCGGTTCGCCCCAGATGGAGCCGACCTCAACTTCACGTCCGGCGAGGTAGTCGATGAGGCTCGACGGTTTGTACGGTCCCATGGGGCGCGTGATGTCGAGTTGCTTTTGGATGAAGGAATCGGGAATCGCGAAACCGTTCGCGGCGGCGGCGGCGGCGATTTCGCGCATGAGGGCGGCGGCTTCATTTTCGAGTGCGGCGTCGCCCATGATTTTATCCGTCGTGATGCCGCCCGCGACAATCGAGAGGCCGTTGAAGGGGACGTTCCAGATGAGTTTTTTCCAGCGAAGCTCCATGAGGTTGTCGCTGACCGTTGCCTTGATGCCGGCGCGTGTGAATTTCCCGGCGATGGCGCGGAGGCGGTCGGTGGCGGGGCGCTGGTATTCGCCAAAGCTGATCGTGCCGGGCGAGGTGCAGGAAATTTCGCCGGGAGCGAAGCGGTTGACGCAGATGAAACAGAGTCCGCCGATGACGCGTTCCGGGCCGAAGGCCGCGGCGAGTTCCTCGTCGGAGCCGAGTCCGTTTTGCAGGGTGGCGATGACGGTGCTGTCGTGGAGAAGCGGCGTGATGAGATCGCGGAATGCCGCATTGGCGGTCGTCTTGAGCGCGACGAGGACGATGTCGCACGGGCCGATTTCAGCGGGCGAGGCGGCGGCGTGGAGTTGTCCGGGCGCGAGGTGAAACGTCTCGGTGGGGATTGTGACCGTGAGGCCGCGCGCGCGGACGGCGGCGAGGTCGCCGCGCATGAGGAAGCGGACGTTTTCCCCCGCCCGCGCGAGCCGGGCGCCATAATAACAGCCAATGGCCCCGGAGCCAACGATGGCAATTTTGCGCAGCGGATTGTTGTTGTTGGCAGCGGCGCTGATAGCGGTGGCGGCGGTGGTGGTGGTGGTGGTGGTGGCGGCGGCGGCGGTGGCAGTGGCAGTGGTGACGGTGGTGGGCATGTGGTCGCGTTTTCTAATTTTGAAAATTATTTTTGGTCACGGATAACCTGGCGCGACGAGGCCGCAACCAAAGGTGGATGGAATTTGTGAAACGGCACGCGCCCTTTGTCACGGGCGTAATCAGTGGCCGGTAATCAGTGGGTGTAATTGCGAAAGGTAGCAATCAAGTGAGCGATCCCGGAGTAGAAGCGAAGGCAGAGCGCCGAAGGGCGCAAAAACGGCGAAGCCGTTTCCCAGCGCAGCCCAGGGTTGCGACGCAGTCGCTACCCTGGGAAAAGTGGAGAAGATTATCACAACCTCGAAGAGGTTGCCTAGGATTGAACCGCTGGACTGCGAGTAATTTATGGCAATGTTATCAGGCAACCCCGTTGGGGTTGTGTGATTACTATCGGATTTCCCAAGGCAGACGACGTTGTCGCCAGCCTTGGGCTGTACTAGGCACCGGCTTCGCCGTAGCTACCTTTCGCAATTACACCCCCTGCTGTGGGGTGCGAACGAATGTGGTGGGAGTCGTGGCAAACGATGCGGGAGAACCGCAAAGCGGTTCAATATGCTTCATTGCATACACTCGATTCCACCCGACTTGCCACCGATGTCGTTGCCGGCTGCATCCGGCGTGGTATCCGGCATGGCATCTGGCATGACAAGTGCTTTGAAAAAAAATCTCTTGACATGTGTATACACAATCTCCGCAATGTCCGCACGCACCCGTTCTCACTCCCTCCAATTCCTCCATGAGTCCGTCTCCGTTTCCCTCCGTTATTTCCCAGCCGGCAGGCTTCAACTCCAACTTGCGCCCGAACCTTTAATCCGCTCCCAAACATGACACACCATCCCGCTCCCCGCCGCTCCGCGCTTTCCGCGCGCTTCATGCCAGCCGCGTCCTCCACCGCGTTCGTGTTCGCAATGTTTCACCAGCTCGCGATGCCGATAATGGCGGCGCTGGCGCTGGCTCTGACCTTCGTCGCACCGGCTCCCATCCGCGCCCAGCCGACAGCCCAGGTCGTCACTGACCTGCCCGCCTCCGGCACCTACAACGCCTCTTTGGTCGGCGCGACCGGCACACACTTCATCTATAACTATGCAGGGACTGGGACGGTGACGATCCAAGGAACCCGCACCTCACATGGAGGCGCGGTCTATTTTTCCCTCGCCGGCGGCTACTTCACCGCCACCTCCTCGAACGGCGGCACCATTGTCTTCCAAACCAGCGGCGGGTCGGGAATCTACGCTGCCGGCATTTACATGAACTCTAGCGCGGCCTTGCCTGCGCGCCTGGATGTGACCGGGGCTCATTTCATAGAAAATATTGGTACTGGCGACACTTATGGCGGGGGGATTTGGATGCAGAACGCCGGAGGCACGATACTCGCGAACTACACCTTGTTCGACCGCAATATAGCCAATCGGGGCGCCGGCATCGGCTTCGCCACAGGCAACACCCTGTTTGCCGAAAACGCGGTGTTTAGCAACAACCGCGCCGCCAATACCACCTCCGGTGGTTACGGCGGCGCGATATACAGCAGCGGCACTTCCATCATCCATCTGGATAACTCGAAATTTTCTAGCAATGTCGCCAGTACTTCCGGCGGCGCAATCTATGGCGGCGGCATAGTCTCCGCCCGGAACACGATTTTTGAAGGCAACTACACCATCGCCCAGGCCAGCTCCAACAGTGGCGGCGGCTTCTTTTTCACCAGCGCTGGCAGTGGCTCCCTGGACCTTACCGGCGCGACATTCACCGACAATACCGCCGGATCGGGTGGCGCCCTCTACGTAAACGCCCCCGCGAATTCCGTGCAGTTCATCAACGCCTCCGGCGCGACCTTCACGGGCAACAGCGCCGGGCAGGGTGGCGCCATCTACTTCTACATAAATGCCAACACGAATTCCCCGCAGTTTCTCGACATCTCCGGCGCGACCTTCAAGAACAACACCGCCAGGAGCACCACTGGCGGCGCCGTCACCGTCCGGGGTATCGCCACTGGCCTCGCCACCATCACCGCCACCGGCGCGGTCTTCACCGGCAACGCCGCCACCGTCGACGTCGGCGGCGCGCTCCGCCTCGAATACAGCGATATCGACCTCACCGGCGCCGTGTTCACCAGCAACACCGCCGGCAGGAACGGCGGCGGCGCGGTGTGGCTCAACACCGGCAACATGGACCTCACGAACACGCAGTTCATTGACAACACAATCGAAGGCACCGGCTGGGGCGGCGCGGTTTCCATCACAACCTCCTCCACCACCACCGGAACCCTCCGCCTCGGCGCGACCGCCGGCCAAACCTCCGTCTTCCGTGGCAACACCTTGGGCATCCTCCGCGACGACACCATGGTCGCCATTCCCAGCGCCATCGACTTCGGCTCCCACGTCATCACCGGGACCATCATCAGCGGCGACCCCGACATACCCGACGTCATTACCTATGACTATAATTACACGCAGGTGCTCGAGGTCGCCGTAGCCACCGGTGGCGTCCTCGACATGCAGGACCCCATCCGCAGTCGCGCCTCCGGCACCACCATCGCCACGTTCGACGGCGGCGGTCTCTGGAAACTCGGCGGCACCAACTCCATCGGCGGATACCATTTCACCGACTTCACCGCCATCAGCGGCACCCTCGCCCTTTACGCCGGTGCCGAGCTTGGCCTGTGGAGCACCGACCATCCG
>JAISGL010000255.1 GCA_031263125.1 Opitutaceae bacterium
CTGCCGGCGGAGGCGGAGGCGGTCATCCGGCGCGTGGCGGCGGGGATGGGATCGCCTGTCCGCTCAATCGCGGAGGAATTCGGCGCCGGCATGATGGCGGCGGATTATCCGAAAACAAATCTTGAGGGCGATTACCAACGCTGGAACGCGGCCACGGCCACGCTTGTCGCGCGCGTGTTGATGCGCCGCGCCGGTGGCAACGGCACACACGACAACAGCACACGCGACAACGGCACACGCAACAACGGCACACACGACAACAGCACACGCGACGACGACGCGAAGGACTGGCGTCTCACCGAGGGCGTGATCGCGCGCGGCCTGCAACGCGTGGACTGGCCGGGGCGCTGGCAGCACGTCGTCGTCGGCGGGCAGGAGCTGATTCTCGACGCGTCGCACAATCCCGAAGGCGCCCGTGTGCTCGACGACAATCTCACGCATTTGCGCGCCAGGCTCGGCGGCGGCGAGTCGGGCAAGCCGATCATCGTGACGGGCGCGCTCGGCGCGCAGCGCGCGCGCGCGTTGCTCGAAGTCGAGGCGAGGCACGCGCGCGAGTTGCACCTGGTGGTGCCGCACCAGTCGCGCGCCTGTTCGCACGAGGAACTGGAGGCGCTCGTGCCGCGCGGTTTCACGGGCAGGGTTTTCCACGCGACGGTCGGGGAACTTTTCCCGGAGCCGAACCGATGCGCGCTTTCAGACACGCGCGCGCCCGTCGTCGTGACAGGCTCGATCTACCTGATAGGTGAAGTCTTCACGCACCTCCAAAAAGGCGTGAAAGGCGAAGAACGATTACAGGACTTTTGAAAAAGGCTAAAAGGCTGAAGAGCTAAAGGGCTGAAAGTGAAGTCAGCAGCGGCTTCGCCGCGGTTGGTCTTGGTTTGGTTCAGCCCTTCAGCCCTTCAGCCTTTCAGTCTTTTTCTTTCAGCCCTTTGAAAAACGCTTCTGCTTCTGTGCGGTCTTTTGCGATTTGGGTGGTGAGTTCACCGACGCTGGCGAAACGCATTTCGGGGCGCAGGAAATGCAGCCACTCGATGCGGATTGTGTCGCCGCCGCCAAATGGACACGGCCCGAACACATGCGCCTCGATGCGCGGTTGTCCGTTTTGCTCGATCGTCGGACGCACGCCGTAGTTGGCGACCGCGCGATGTTTGCCGGCGGATTTTGCGCCGGACACCTCGACGGCATACACGCCGAAACGCGGGTGGAGCCTGGGCTGCCACACGATGTTGAGCGTCGGATAACCGAGGTCGCGGCCAAGCGCCTTGCCCGGCGTCACGACGCCCTCCGAGAAATAACTGTAGCCCAGCATGCTGTTCGCCTCCTCGATCCCGCCGGCTTCGAGGCAGGCGCGGATGCGGGTGCTGCTGATCGGCTCGCCGTTTTCGTTGACGCGCGGCGCGCTCACGACCGTCAGCCGGTGTTTCCTCGCCTGCGCGACAAGCATCCCGACGTCGCCCCGCCGCCCGCGTCCGAAACGCCAGTTCTCGCCGACGTAAACCGTCGTCAGGCGCGGCAGGTATCGCAACAGGAACGGCATGAAATCCTCCGCCTCGATCCTCGCGAACCCAGGCGTGAATTGTTGCGTGATGATAACGTCGATGCCGGCTTCCTCAAGCAGGCGCGCCTTGGTTGCGGAGTCGCAGATGAGGCGCGTGGGATTGTCGGGACGCAGCAGCACCGTCGGATGCGGGTCGAACGTCAGCACGCCGGCCAGCCCTCCGCCGCGCCGCGCGGATTGCAAGGCCATGTCGAGCACCGCGTGGTGTCCCAAGTGAACGCTGTCAAACATGCCGATGGCCAGATAAAGCGGTTTCGCGGGCAGGCGGACGTTCTCGATGTTTTGAAATTGGACTGCGGGCATGTGTTATAAGTCGAAAAATAGAGCCGTGATTGCGACGGACATTCCAGTTTTAATTTCTTGGAAATTTTCTGGAAAAACAGGCCCTGCGCGGGCAATGTCCGATCACTGATTTTGGCCTGCAACAACCTTTAATCGCATTTCGCGTCATATATTTTCCGTGAACTCCAAAAACGTAATCATCGGTATCCTTGCCCTCACAACCATCGGCGGCGGCATCTTCGCGTGGCAGCAATACCGCCGCGCCAACGCCCTCGACGCCGAAGTCGCCAGGCTCGCCAAGGCGGCCGCCGAGCGCGCCGAACGCGCTGACCGCGGTCAGCGACGCTCCCCCGGCGAGCGCGCGCAAACCGCCTCTGCCGATGACGCCGGCCAGCCTTCCGCCGCCGCGCCGCGCCCCGGTGACGCGCAAGGCCCCGGCGGACGCGGCAACTGGCAGAATCGCGGCGCCAACATGCGCGCGGTCCTCGACTCGCCCGAAGCCGCCAGGCTCATGGCCTCGCAGCAACGCGGCATGCTCGACACCCGCTACGCCGCCCTCTTCAAATCCCTCAATCTCACCCCGGAGCAGCTTGCCATGTTCAAAGATCTCCTCGTCGAAAAACAAAACGCCATGCGCGACGTGATGAGCGTGGCCCGCGAGCAGGGACTCGATTTTCGCGGCAGCCGCGACGAACTCCGCCAGCTCGTCCGGCAATCCAACTCCGACATCGACGCGAGCATCATCGCCGCCATCGGGCAGGATAATTTTGCGCAATACCAGAACTACGACAGCACGCAGCCCCAGCGCGCCGTCACCACGCAACTCGAACAGCGCCTCAGCTACACGGGCGACCCCCTCACGGCCTCCCAATCCTCGCAACTCGTCAGCCTCCTCGCCGCGAACAGCGGCGTCGCGGCCAACGACGGCGGCCCCCGCGTTTTCACCGCCACCTTTGCCGGACCTCCGGGCGGCGCTCCTCTGATGATGACTGACGGTGGCGGTGGTGGTGGCGGCGCTTTCGGAGGCGTGCAAATCACCGATCAGGTTATCACGTCCGCGCAAAGTTTCCTCAGCGCCTCCCAAGTTGACGCCCTCCGCCAGATGCAAACCGAGCAGCAAGACCAGCGGCAACTCCAGCAGATGCTCATGGGCGGAGGCGGAGGCAATCCCGGCGGCGGCGACACCTCCAACAACGGCGGCGGTGGCGGCCAGATGCGTCGCGGACGCGGCCCGCGCAACTGACAAGCCGATGTAACGCAGCGCGTGTGTTGCACAGCGTGTACGTAGCGTATACGTCGCGCAGGCTGCCAGGTCTGCTTTGCCTGCTGCATGTCGCCGGATGTTTGTTTTTTTTCAAACCGGGCGAGGCTTCGCCTCGTCAGCAGGCTTGGCAGCCTGCGCCACGGGAGATTCAAAAGGCACTGCCGCGCTCGTGCGCCATCACCCAAACGCAAAACCCTTGATTGAGCGAGGGCAACGCGAATGCCATTCTGTTCCGAATGCCATTCCGTTCCTGGAGGCGCGGGCATCTCTGCCCGCGAAACGCCGTGTGTCCGCTTGCCGTATTTCGAACACGCATCGCGGGCAAAGATGCCCGCGCTCCCAGGAAAAGCCGCCGGCTGCGTTACATCAGTGACAAGAATACGCGGGCGACAGGGAACCGTGCCAGCGCGCGCTTACGATGGAGAACGCATCGCGAAAATTGGACAGGCAAGACGCCGTGGCACAAGCATCGACGCGGCACAAGCATCGACGCGGCACAGGTATCGACGCGGCACGGGTATCGACGCGGCACGGGTATCGACGTGGCACGGGGCGGGTATCCTGCCCGTATTCCGATGTAGCACGGTGTGCATGGCGGCGGCGTGGTTGCAGATTGTAACACGGGCATCTTGCCCGTGTTCCGGGAGTAGCGCGGGCGTCTCGCCCGCGTCGGGAGCGGCTTGGGAGGCGGCATGAGGACAGCGCTTCGCGCCGTCCACGGGCGGGACGCCCGCTCTACTCCGGAATTGGCGGCATGCTCTGTCCCGTTTTTGAGATGCGCCCATCGCCCATCGGGTGTAATTGCGGAAGGTAGCTACGGCGAAGCCGTTGCCTAGTACAGCCCAAGGCTGGCGACAACGTCGCCTGCCTTGGGTAATCCGATAATAATCACACAACCCCAACGGGGTTGCCTAATGACATTGCCATAAATCACCCGCGCTTCAGCGGTTCAATCCTAGGCAACCTCTTCGAGGTTGTGACAATCTTTTTCCCTTTTCCCAAGGTAGCGACTGCGTCGCAACCCTGGGCTAGATTAGGAAACGGCTTCGCCGTTTTTTACGCCCTTCGGCGTTCTCCCTTCGCTTCTGCTTCGAATCCCTCACTTGATTGCTACCTTTCGCAATTACACCCGTTGCTTCATGCGTCCGAAAATTGGTTTTGCCAGCGTCCGTGCTCTTCGCTTTCACAGTGGTCTTCGTTTATATGCAAAAAATCCTTGGCATCCTGTTGTCCCTGCTCTGCCTCACCGCCCTTGCCGCCTGCGGCGCAAAGAAAAAGGAGCTTTCGAAGCTCGAGCAGGCGCAAATCAACAATTACTACGAGACCGCGCGTCGCGAGTTGTTCATCAAAAATTACGCCGCCGCCGAGCAGGCGCTCGTGGCCGTCGTGAAAATCGACGACTCGCTGGCCTCGGTGTGGCTCGACATCGGCGTGCTTCGCGCGCGCCTGCAAAAAAAATCCGAGGCGCGCGACGCCTACAAAAAAGCCCTTTCCACGAGCGAGGCCGCCTTCGCCAAGGAACCGCAAAACCAGACGATGCTCATCACGCGCCTCCGGTCGCTTATCCTTCTCGGACGCGCCGACGACGCCCGCGGCGTCATGACCAAGGTCGCCCGGCAGAACCCCGGCAACGCCACCTATCAGGATTTGGAAAAACAGAAAGTCGTCGACGTGCTGCTTGCCGATCCGCAGATAAGGGATGCGGTCGTCCCGTGATGCCTTTCGTTTATCAGCGCACGATTCATTTTGCCGACACCGACGCGGCGGGCGTCGTTTATTTCGCGAACTATCTTTCGTTTTCTCACGAGGCCTACGAAGAGGCGCTTGGCGCGGCGGGCATTGATCTGAAAACGTTTTTTTCGGACAACGGCATCGTGATTCCCATCTCGAAAAGCAGCGTGGAGTATTTGCGTCCGCTTGTGTGCGGCGACAGGGTTTCCATCTCGGTGAAACCGTCGGCGGTTTCGGCGGACACCTATAAGATCGACTGCGAAATCACGCGGCTCGGCGCCGGCAAAGGCGCGCCCGCCAAGCGCGCCGCGATTGTGCAAACGCACCATGTGTGCGTGCGCTCGAAAGACCGCCAGCGCGTCGCGACACCGCCCGCGCTGGCCGCGTGGGTGGCGGGTGGTGGGGCCGGCAGCGGGGCCGGCGGGGGGACCGGCGGGGTGACCGGCGGGGTGGTCGGCGGGGTGGCCGGCGGGGTGGCCGGCGGGGCAGACGGCGGGGCAGACGGCGGAGCGGCCTGTGGGGCGCGCGAGTCGATTTAAGTCGATTTAACTGATGTTAGGCAGCTGATGTTACGTGACCGTCAGGGTTTTGCAGGGCCTGACCTTGTGTCAGGCCGCGAATTACCTGTGTGGCCTCCCACGCGAACGCGGCCTGACGCAAGGTCAGGCCCTACGCACCGCGTAACATCAGTTACTTATCAGGCTACTCGACCGGCTTACCATCCACGGTCGCGCCTTCGACGTCGGTGAGGTTGTATTTTTCACCTTTTGCCACGGTCAGGTTCACATTTTTGAAGGTGAGGTTTTTTGCGTGTTTCGCGATTACGCCGGCGGTGGATTTGATGTCCATGTCCTCAAACGTGATGTCGCGAATCGCGTCGGGTTTCGCTTCGAGACCGGTGATGCGAACCGCCACGGGCGCGCCGTCCGCGGTGATGTTTTTCAGGTGGATGTCGCGGAAAACGGGCGGCGCCGCTTTCACCGTGGCATTGCGGTCGGAGCCGTAGTCCATGTTCAGGATCGCGACCTCGTATTTCATGTTTTTCACGCTCAGGTTCTCGGCCCGGATGTTTTCCACAAACGCGCCGCGGTCGATGCGCGATTTGATGCGCACGGCGCGGTCCGTGCCCTCGAAATGGCAGTCGTGCATGTAGACATTGCGCACGCCGCCCGACATTTCGCTGCCGACCACAAGCCCGCCGTGCCCGCGCTTGCTGGAGCAGTGGCGCATGACGACGTTTTCGGTGGGACGGTTCACGCGCCAGCCGTCCTCGTTGTATCCGGATTTTAATACAACGCAGTCGTCGCCCGTGTCGAAGACGCAGTGCTCGATGAGAAGATTGCGGCACGAGTCGGGGTCGATGCCGTCGTTGTTCGGGCCGTCGGTGAGCACGTGGACGCGGCGGATGATGATGTTTTCGCAATAGACGGGATGGATCGTCCAGTTCGGGCCGCTGCCGATGGTGAAGCCCTCCATGAGGATGTTTTTGCAATTATAAAACGTGACGAAACTCGGACGAATCGCCGCCTCGGGTGTGCCGTAGATGCGTTTTTCGGGCGGCACGCCGCGCGCCTCGAGTTGGAAAATCTCGCGCGTCTCCTTCGATTTCCACGGCCACCACGCGCGCGCGTTGCCGTTGAGTTTGCCGGGGCCGGTGATCGCGATGTTGTCGCAGTCGCGCGCGTAAACGAGCGGCGAATAGTTGAGCAGTTCGATGCCGCCCACGCGCACGGGCACGACGGGCAGGTAGTCCTCGAAGTGGTCGCTGAAAACAATCTCCGCGCCCGCGGCGAGGTGCAGGTCGATGTTGCCGCGCAGATGGATGGGGCCGGTTTGCCAGTGACCGGCGGGCACGAGCACGCGACCGCCGCCGGCGTCGGCGCACGCCTTGATCGCAGCGGCGAAGGCGGCGGAGTTTTTCGCAACATCCGCGGCATTGTCCGAAGCCACGGCGCCATGCGCGCGAACATCGACCGTGCGATCGGGAAAAACAGGACGCGTGAGTTGCGGCATGTCAAACGGCGCCCTGATGGGCGCGATAGGCTCGGGCGATTCCTGTCCGGCAGCGATGCAAGGGGCCGCAAGACAGCATGCGAAGAGTGAGGCGAAAGCAAAAGGTGCGCGGAGATTCATGAGCGAACGCTGAAAGGCGTGCATCGTGGAGGCAAATACGGAAGTGCGCGCATTGTCGCACAGAGCGCATTTCAAAAACCGGACAGTCCACACCGCCAATCCCGAAGTGGCACGGACGTCCCGCCCGCTGACGGCGCGAAGCCGCCGGATCGAGCAGCACGGGCGTCCCGGCGCGAAGCACCGCCCCATGCCGCTCCCGGCGCGGCAAAACCGCAACCGAAGATGGAATGATTATTAACTGATGTTACGCGGACGGCAGGATTTTGCAGGGCCTGACCTTGTGTAAGGCCGCGCATGCGTAGGAGGCCGCACAGTAATTCGCGGCCTGACACAAGGTCAGGCCCTACGCGCCGCGTAACATCAGCTCGTCGTAGGCCGTTTCGATTTCCCAGCGCTGCGGATACAGCGCGGCCAGGGCGCCGGCTGGATGTTTTTCGTGATCAAGCAGCGTGGTGATGAACAGATATTTCTCATCAGGCGCGTCGCTTCCTTGCAGCCGGTATTCAATCACGCGCACACGCATCCCCTCGTGCTTCGTGCGACGGGCCTTGGCGTCTGCATATATCGTGCTCAGCCAGGAGCCGTCCGGCAACGCCTCTTCCACCGGCAGCCGTGTGTTGTTTTTGACCTGCCAGAGCAGTTCGGCTCCGCTCGCGCAGACCTGTTTCCACAACTCGAATCCATAAAAAAGCCGGTCCGCCAGGCAAAGCATCCCCGGCTTCAATTCGTCCAGCACTTCGCGCGCCAGCGCCTGTTCGCTTTTCGCATACGGCCCCATGCGCGTGCCGAAGAGCACGTGCGTTCCCGTTTCCGCATGAGGCGCGCACCGGAGTTCTCAAGTCCGCGTTCAGTGATATTTCGCGTTCAGTGATATTTCGCTTTTCTCGCGAGATGAATTTATCCGTGCAGCCCGATAGGGGTGCAATTGCGAAAGGTAGCAATCAAGTGAGTGACCCGGAGCAGAAGCGAAGGGAGAGCGCCGAAGGGCGCAAAAACGGCGAAGCCGTTTCCCAGTGCAGCCCAGGGTTGCGACGCAGTCGCTACCCTGGGAAAAGGGGAGAAGATTGTCACAACCTCGAAGAGGTTGCCTGGGATTGAACCGCTGAAGCGCGGGTGATTTATGGCAATGTCATTAGGCAACCCCGTTGGGGTTGTGTG
>JAISGL010000297.1 GCA_031263125.1 Opitutaceae bacterium
GACTCAACGACAGACCGCGCCACGTGCGCGGCGGACGCAAACACGTGCGCGATGTGCTTTATATGGCCGCCCTTTGTGCCATCACGCACAATCCCGTCCTGCGCCGCTTCTACAAGCGGCTGAAGGACAAAGGCAAACACAGTTTCGTGTGCATCGTCGCAGTCATGCGCAAACTTATCTGCCTGCTCAACCAAATCTGCGCCAACCCTAATTTTATCATTGAATGAAACACCACTGCTTGTATTTCGAAAACGCATCGCGGGCAGAGATGCCCGCGCTCCCAGGAGTGCTCCCAGGGGTGCTCCCAGACGCTGCCGCGTAACATCAGCTGTTAAGTCGACTTAAAGCGATTTAAGTCGGGAAACCGGAAGCAGGCTTGGCAGCCTGCGCTACGACGCTGCGCTACGACGATGCGCTACGATGCTGCGCTACGATGTTGCGCTACGATACTGCGCTACGATGCTGCGCGTGCCTCTCACCAGAGCACGCGGTAGCCGAGGTTCAGCGACCACGGGCGCTCGTAGTGCGCGGCTTTGCCATACTCGTAGTCGAAATACAACTGGCTGCGCGCATCGAGCAGGTAGCTCGCGCCCAGGCCAAACTCTCCGCGCCAGCCGTCGTAGTCGGGGGCGAAAGGTTCGCCGGCGCCAGTGATGCGGATTTCGCCGCCGGCGGTGTCGGTCTTCACCACGCCGAATTTGCCGTAGGGACGCCAGCGGGTGTCGCGCAGTTGGCGGCCGAAGCGGAGTTGGGCGCGGTATTGGGCGGCGCGGGCGGTGTCCACCTTCACGTCGAGGCTCTGATTGCCGGGGGAGGTGCGATAACTCGCGCCGTGCAGCCAGACCACCGCCGCTTGCACGGTCGGCTCGATCCACCAGCCGGCGGCGGCGTTGCCGGCACCGCTATCGGCACCGCTGCCGCCGGCACCGCTGCCGCCGTTGCCGCTGCCGCTGGCGCGTCCGATGCGGCGGCCAAATTCGAGGGAGAAGCCTTGCGCGTCGCTGTTGTACGCGCCGGTCACGGGACGGGCGCCGGCGTTGCGGGCGGTGCCGGTGGTGATGGTGCCGCCGTTCATGGTGGCGGTGGAGGAGGTGGCGAGGTCGAGGCCGGTGCCGTGGGAGCGAATCACGGTGTCCTGCAAGGTGACGCAGCTGGTGCCCAAGACCCTGACGCCGGTGACGTTGTCACCCTGGGCCGTAATCGTGAGGCCGGTGGTGGTGCCGGTGGATCGCGACTCCACATTAAGCCCGATCGTGTCGGAGCCGCTGACGGTGATTGCGCCGCCGGTCAGGTTTAGCGTGCTGGTGATATAGGCGATGACGCCGGCGGCGTTGCTGCCGTGGGCCTCAATCGTGGTGGCGGTGGCGGTGGGTTGGATGCATGGGAGATGGGAGGGATTGTGAGAATACCAATTACTAATTACTAATTACTAATTACTAATTACTAATTGGGGGCCTTCGGCCCCGACACTGCGCGGCTTCGCCGCGCTTGGGTTTGGTAATTAGTAACTGATGTTACGCGGACGGCTGATTTCGTAGGGCCTGACCTTGTGTCAGGCCGCGTTTGCGTGGGAGGCCACACAGGTAATTCGCGGCCTGACACAAGGTCAGGCCCTGCAAAACCCTGCCGGCTGCATAACATCAGTTACTAATTACCAAACCAAGGCGCGGCGAAGCCGCGCGGTGTCGGGGCCGGAGGCCCCCAATTAGTAATTAGTAATTGGTAATTAGTCATTTTTCAGATTCCCGCTTCGGGGCCTTCGTCGGCGCGGCCTTTCCAGATGGTGATGCTCACGACGCTGACTTTGCCCACGGGGGTGTTTTCCTTGTCGCGAAGCTCCACGGTGTAGGTCCAGGTGGTGGGTTTGTCGGGGAGGTCGTGGTGGTCGGTGAACTTCGCGCCAACCACGAGGCCGGCTTCCACGCGGCCGTGGCCGTCGGAGCGGTCGACGTCGATGTGCCAGAACTTGGCCGGGGCGGGGCGGTGGCCGTGGAGGAGGACTTTGCCGCCGGTGAACTCGGCTTTCACGTTGGCGCTCAGGGCGAGGAGGTCGGGGGCGGGTCTGGCCGGGGGGAGGATGAAGAGCTGGCGGCGGATTTCGTCGGTGCAGGCGGGGTTGTTCTCGATGGCGTCGATGTTGGCGAAGAGGCGGTTGTAGAGGCCGGCGATGATGGCGAATTGTTTGTCACCGAGGTTGGCGGGGATGACGGGGCGTATGAGCACGTCGGGGCCGCCGAGGTCCCATTCGGCGCGTTCGATGGCCTGGTTGTATTCGCGGCCGAGGGCGACGGCGTTGTTGCGCCAGCCGTAGAGCTGGCCGAGGTGGGTGTAATCGGCGCGGAAGGCGGCGATGATGGCGGCGGGGACGTCGAGCGCGGCGCCGATTGCTTCGAGGCCGGTGATGTGGTTGCCGGCCCAGATGAAGGCGTCCTGCTTGTTGGCGGGGAAGTAGGCGCGTGTGGTGTGTTTCATGGTGATGTGTGCTTTCGTTGTTGGTTATCTCGTTTGTGGATTGTGAGTTGCTGACGGGAGTGGGTTGGGGCCGGGGATGGGCACAGGGGGCCGCGGGAGGTGTTTTTGGGAAAAAGGTACGCACGTCACCTTGAGGGGGATGTTTTTGCTGGCGCAGGGGATGCGTTTGGGGGCGAGGGGGACGTGTTGGGGGGCGAGGGGGATGCGTTGGGGAGCGAGGGGGATGCGCATCCCTTTGAAGGGGACGCGTGTCCCCGGCGGGGAAAAAACCATCCCTTTGCGCGGGGATGCATCCCCTTGAAGGGGACGCGCATCCCTTTGAGGGGGACGGGCACATCCCGGAGAAGGGGATGAACGTCCCTTTGAAAGGGATGCGCGTGAGATGGGCGGGGATAAGTGAGTGCGGGAGTAAAAAAGTGAGGGGCGTGCGCGTGTTTTCAGCGGGGTTGCCGGTGGGGGTTTCGGTGGGGTTTTCGGTGGGGTTTTCAGTGGGGCTTTCGGTGGGGTTGCGCCACTGGGTTTTGTCAAAGTGCCAGTGTCAGTGTCAGTATATAAGTACTCCCCTGAAAAGTGACTTTTGCCGGGGGCATTTTTGCAGGCGAGCCTTTGGGGGGGAGTAGAAGACGACAAGCTCATTTCCAAGTGGTTGTGGCGGTTGTGGCGGTTTGTTTGGTGATTGGCGTCAGGAGATTTTCCGGCCGGAGGGCATGTCGTGTCGCCCGTGAAAAAAGAGTGAGTGCAAAGCAGAGCGCAAGGCTTTTTTCAGGTTTTTTTCAGCGAGCGGGAAAATCTGGCTGATCTGGCTGATCAGGCTGATCTGGCTGATCGGACAGCTCTGGCTGATCGGACAGATCGGACAGATCGGCCAGATCAGCCCGAGCAGCCCGAAGCCCCGCCAGCAACGCCCCCCACCGGCAACGCCCCCGCCAGCAACACCCCCACCGGCAACGCCCGCCGCCCCCGCCCCCCCCCTGTTGACTGTCAGCTCATAATCGCCGCGCTGGCCGGTTGCGGTACGGGTGGGCGGTGGGGCAAAGTATTTCGCGTTTTTTTATTTTGTGTCTTTTCAGGCATCCATTTTTCAGGCATTCACGTCTCCCGGTTCCCTCTCACCTTTATCATCCTCTCTATCATGGCTAACCCACTACTCGGCGTCGTATTTCACTGGCTAGGCGGCCTGGCATCAGGCAGCTTCTACGTCCCCTACAAGGGCGTTAAAAAATGGGCGTGGGAGGTCTACTGGCTCGTGGGCGGCATCTTCTCGTGGATCGTCTGCCCGATCTTCTTCGCATGGCTGATAACAAAGGACCACAACGTCTTCGCCGTGCTCTCCGGCATCTGGCAGGAACAGGGCATCGCGCCCTTCGTCTGGCCCTACGTCTTCGGCATGATGTGGGGCTGCGGCGGGCTGACGTTCGGACTCACCATGCGCTACCTCGGCATGTCGCTCGGCATGGGCGTCGCGCTCGGTTACTGCACGGTCTTCGGCACGCTGCTGCCCCCGCTCCTCAAATGCTTCGTCGACCTCGGCGAGGCCGTCCCGAAAAACATCGCGCAAATCGTCAGCACCACCGGCGGACAAGTCACAATGGTCGGCATCGTCGTCACCGTCGCGGGCATCGTCATCGCCGCCAAGGCCGGACTGACCAAGGAACGCGAAATGCCCGAGGCCGAAAAGAAAAAGGCCATCGCCGAATTCGATTTCAAGAAAGGCATCCTCGTCGCCACCTTCTCCGGCATCATGAGCGCCGGCATGGCCTTCGCCATCACCGCCGGCAACCCCATCGCCGCCGCCATCGAGGCAGCCGGCACCGCCAAACTCTGGGCCGGCATTCCGCGCCTCGTCATCATCCTCTTCGGCGGTTTCACGACGAACTTCATCTGGTGCCTTTACCTGAACATCAAAAACAAAACCGGTTACCAATACTTCGCCAAACACCTCCACTCCGGCCACGGCAACCTCGTGCCGCAGCAAATCACCGGCACGCGACAAACTGCCGCCGCCGTTGATCCACTCAGAGTCCCGCGCCTGAACAACTACTTCTTCTCCGCGCTCGCCGGCGCCACATGGTATTTCCAGTTCTTTTTCTACAATATGGGCGAATCGCAGATGGGCGACTTCAATTTCGCCAGCTGGACGCTCCACATGGCGAGCATCATCATCTTCAGCACACTCTGGGGCGTGTATTTCAAGGAGTGGTCCGGCGTGAGCAAAAAAGCGCGCACACTCATCACCGTCGGCATCAGCACGCTGGTCGTCTCCACTGTCGTCATCGGCCTCGGCACCTGGCTCAACACCAAAGTGTAGTTGATCGCGCATCTGACGGACAGACCGCAACACCGCTTGCCGGGGCACGCCGCCCCGGCAATTTTTTTGCCATGCGCACCCGCCTCCCACTCTTCGCCACACTGATCATCACGCTGATTCTTTCAGCCCTTCAGCCCTTCAGTCCTTCAGCCCTTTCCCTGGAGCGCCCCGAAGTCACCTTTCCCATTTTTCAATTTCCGCAGGACAAAATCCCGCGCATCGACGGCGACACCTCCGACTGGGACATCGTCCCCGAAAGCTACGTCATCGGCACCGATCAACTCGTCGACACCACGCGCAAAAACCCCGCGCCCGACCCCGGCACGCTCGATGTCCGCGTGCGCGTCGGCTGGGTCAAAGGACTCAACCGCCTCTACTTCCTCTACGAAGCCAGCGACAACTACTGGGACTTCGCCAGCCCCGGCCTGCACAACGACACCTTCGAACTCGTCGTGGACGGCGACGCCTCCGGCGGCCCGCTCACCGTCCCCGCGCAAAGCGCCTCGATCTGGACGCCCGACGCCGTCGGCGAACGCCGCGTCAAACCCGACCCGCGCATCGCCGCGGAGGATTTTTATTGGAACACCGCCGGCGCCCACGCGCAGAACTACCACATCTTCACGCCCGCCGCCGGCAAAGACTGGGCGATGGTCATGGGACCCGCCGCCTCATGGATAAAACGCTTCCCCCGCGCCAACGCCGCGTATCGCCACGACCTCAAGCCCGGCCAGCCCGGCAAACTCACGCTCGAATTCTACATCACGCCCTACGACTACGCCGCGCCCGAAGGCCCCGCGCGCTCCGCCGAAACCGTGCTCCGCGAAAACAAAATCATCGGCCTCGGCTGGATCATCATCGACTACGACGACGTCGCCAAGACCTCCAACGCCGGCTTCTGGGTGCTCTCGCACCGCCGCACCATGTTTGGCAACGCCTCTGACCTGTGCGCCTTCCGCCTCATGCCCCCCGAACCCGCGCAACGCCCCGCGGCGCTGACCGCCCGCTGGAGTTTTTCCGTGGTCGACATGGACCGCCGCCTCGTCGCCTTCAAGGACGAGACCGCCGGCCCCGCCCCGCCGGTGAAGTGGCATTGGGATTTCGGCGACGGCGCGACATCGGCTGAACAACACCCGCAGCACGCCTATGAAAAACCGGGCAACTACACCGTGCTCCTCGAAGCCGAAACCGCCGCCGGCGAAAAATCCCGCTTCTCCCGCGTCTGGGACGTGCAACTGCGATAGCCCGGGCCGCGCCCGCGCCGCCACAGGTTTGCGCAGCGCGGTCGGAACGCCCGCCCGTAGCGCAGGCTGCCAAGCCTGCTTTGCCTGCCGCATGCCCACAGCGCAGCCTGCAATGCCTGCCGCACGCCGCCGGGTGTTCGTTTTTCCAAACCGGGCGAGGCTTCGCCTCGGTCAGCAGGCTTGGCGGCAACCAAATTCACGCCCCCAACCCCGGAGGCCGGCCGACGCGCTTGTTATCGGCGGCGCGCATCAGGTAGTAGGCGCGTTTGACGAACCGCCCGACTTTCCCGGCATCACCACCAGCCTGCCCGGCATAGGGCGCACAGGCTTGTCGAAAGGTGGCTATTTTGACATCCTGTTCCTTGGCGTCACACTGTTGCGCCTGCGCAAAAAGCTCGATGAGTTTTTCGAGTTCCGGATTCATTTCACGCCAAAGTAACGCTCGAATCGCTCAATGCTTGCGGTGTCCAGAAACATGGTGCTGTCGCCAAGCTCAAGCATTTCAAGGCAGGCGCGGAAGGCGGACGGGCGGATTTCCGCCTCTTTTTCGAGATCGATGCCCTGCGACTTAACGTCAGTGGCGAGGCGGTAGCCGGATGCGCGAAGGTCGCAGACGATGGCGAGATAACTGTCGCGATCATCGCCACCCGGCAGTCCGATGCGTCTTTCGATTTGCTTGAAAAGCGTGAAGGCGTTCAGCCAGGTCGTGAGGGCGTTTACCGTGTTCCGCCGCCGCCGCGCTTCCTCAATCAGGCTGCGCACTGGCTCGTAATCCCGTTCGGTCAACCAGTGCGTGGCGGGGGATGGCGTCTCTGATTCCGCTTTCATTGTGGGTTCCATGCGCACAAAAAACCCCTGCTTTCCCGCCCCGTCAACCCGCAAACATACAATAATCGCCCGCCCGTGATTCCGAAAACACAACCCAACGCGCCCATCACCCACGGGCAATCTGCCCGTGCCACTCAATCCACAACCGTGCTTTCCAAATCAAACGAAAACGGCGCCTGAACCCGGCAATTCACCGGCACACCGCCTTTTGTCGCGGGCTTGAATTGCCACGTTTTCACAGCCGCAACAGCATCATTCGCATATTCATCGGCATTGCTTTCCTCGATTTGCACCTCGATGGGAGCACCTTTTGCATTCACAATGAATGCGATCACAACATCACCCCGGGTGATCCCTCTTCTGATTAATGATGAAGGATTCCGGGGTGTCGGAAACTTATCCCGCTTTATCGTCTCCGGCAGCGTGTCGACCTCGGACGCTCCATAATATTGGCTCTTGAAAACCGGCTCGCGTCTGACCGCTTTCCCTGACGCCTGTTTCCCCTTGCCAGACGTTTTTTTCGCCGGAACAACACCCCCGCCCAACTCGAACGCAATGGGCACAAACATCGTGCAAGCCACCGTCTCGCCGCCTTTTTTGGCAGGATCATATCTCCATTTTTCCACCGCCTTCGCCGCGCTCTCGCCGAACTCCCTGTGCGTGGCATAACCGATCTGCACCTGCTGCGCGCGGCCATCAGTATCAACAATAAAACCAATCACCGCCGCGCCCGTTATGCCCTTGTCCCTCAGCCCGGCCGGATAAACGGCCTCCCTTGGCCGCCCCCTCTGCCTGGGCGGGGAGTCGACCTCATTGACATTATAATATTTCCCCGTGAAAACAGGCTCGCGAATAATATCGGCGGCGGGCGCGACCGCATCCCGCGCCCCCGCGTCCTCCTTCAATCCCGCGACAAAGGCGCGAAACTTCTCCATCTGTATCGGCCTCTCCATGCGGCTGTCATTCATCTCCACGCCCGTCACCATATACGCGATTCCCCGCGACGCATAATCATCGGGCAGCACCAGTGCGGCGTAGGCATGAAAATTACTGTGACGCTTCAACGCATTGGCGGACTGCCTTATGAAAAATTTGTCGCTTGTATATAAAATCACATCCCCGGCGGACGACTCCAATTTCTCCTCCTTGTTCAAGCGCAACACTATCCTGGATTCATATGTTTTCCTGAGCGCGCGCTCCGCGTCCTGCCGTATTATTTCGTCGGCGACATCCGATGCGCTCCCACCCCGGAGCTTTGCGCTTATCCTGACGGACGAAATCGTGAATTCCGCCATGCCCTCGCCCCGGGTATCCGTGGAAGTTGCGTATTTATAAGAGACCGAGCTTTTATCATCAGCCACGCGCACGCTCCACGAATACGGGTCATCTATTTTATACGCGACCGAAAAGCCGCCAAGTTGTATTATTTCCGGAATCGCGGTCACGCCGGCATCCAGCCGGACAGCCAGAAATAACAGCAAGCCACACAATTGGGTGATATATTTTGTCATGATGGAAGGGATTTCTTTTTTTGCCGCAATCGCAGTCCCATGCCATTTCCCAGTCAAGGATATAAGGTTCTTCGACACTTTCAATGCAAGGGAGCCGTTCACGGCACGGTGCGGGTAATTGTGGAAGATAGCTACGGCTTCGCCGTAGCTATCTTCCGCAATTACACCCGATGCGACCGGGTGCATCTCAAAAACCGGACAAGCAAGACGCCGCGGCACGGGCATCTTGCCCGCATCGAAGCCGGCATGGAGGCGGCGCTTCGCGCCGTCCACGGGCAAGATGCCCGTGCTACGCAAACCCACGGGCAAGATGCCCGTGCTACGTCAATCCGGCGGCTTCGCCGTCCACGGGCGGGCGATGCGGGAGAG
>JAISGL010000323.1 GCA_031263125.1 Opitutaceae bacterium
GCAGAGGTTTTTGGCGCGCCGCAGCAGCCCCTCGCCGGAGCGCACGATCAGCGCGAGCGCCTCGGGCGTGAGGGTGTTGTGGCCCATGCCGGCGGTATCGAGCGCGTTTAATATAAACGATTCGATGGCCTCGGGCGAGAGTCGCCGGAGCACGGCCGAGTAGGTGACGCGCGACTTGATTTCCTCGTTTATGGAGAGCGAGAGGGTTTGCAACAGCGGGGCCTGGCCGATGAGTACAAGGTTGTGCGATCTCGGAAAATCCTCCAGCAGCAATCGCAATTTTCTCAGGCATTCGGAGGGCATGAGGTGCGCGTCGTCGATTATGGGCATGAGCAATTTGCCTGAGCGGTGCAGCCGGTAGGCTTCGGTGACGAGCAGCCGTTCGCATTTGTGATCGCTGCCGTGGAAGCTGACATGAAAGGCTTCGCAGAGGATGCGCAGCGTGTTGTGCCAGGTGTGCAGGGTGCGGTTCAGGACGGGGATGGCGTGGCGCTTGGGATCGAGCTGGAGGATCGTCTCTTTGAGGATTGTTTTTCCGCATCCCGGCTCGCCCAGGATCAGGCACAGGCCGCCTTGCTGGACGTGGACGAGGAGGATGTCCAAAATTTCCTGCTGGTGTGGCAGCAGCCTGGGATTGGCGTCATCCTCGAAGGGGTTTTTCTGGAGGCCGAAGTGCGCGCGTATCATAATGAGACCTCCGGGGTTTGGGTTTGCGGTTGCGTTTGGGATTGGGGTTGGGGTTGCGGTTGCGATTGCGATTGCGGTTGCAGTTGCGTCTGCGTCCGGGCGGGAAGCACGAGGGCGCCGGCGGAGGTTTGCGGCGCGGGGGCGCGCGGCGGTTTCCTGTCATTGGTCATTGAACCGCTTCGCGGCTCTCCTGCTTCGCTCTCCCGCATCGTTTGCCGCAACTCCCACCGCTTTCGTTTTCGTTCACACCTTTTCGTTCACACCTTTTCATTCACACCTTCACACCCAAATCGAACACGATTGCATTTTTTCCGTACACCAAACCGCCGGCGCCTTTGCAAATTAACGTGCTGAAAATTCAATACATCTTCAAAAACAGAAGATATTTTGCCACCCGCGACACCCCCGGCAGCCACTGGGAAAACCCGCGCCTTTTTTCAGCCCCGATAATGGTGTTTTTTTGCCGGATTTTGCACGCCCATGCCCGCAAATTTCTTTCTGGCAACACTCAAGGCACGCATTCTGTGCATATCTTGTTAGCAAGATTGCATTTATTTAGCCATCAGCTAGTTGGAAATTAAATTTTTTTCACAAAAAACCCGAATTTAATGCTCGCCCGACTCAAAAAACTACTCCACTACATCCCCCTTTCCGTCATGAAACCAACCAACCCACTTTTTCAGTCCAACATCCTCCCAACCGAACCCTCCGCGAGCGTCCCCAAAGGAGCACAACTCCTCAACCGCAGCATCCCTGCCGACGCCCGCATGGTCCTCAAACGCGACGGCACCAAGGCCCGCTACGACCAGAACAAAGTCACCCGCGCCATCGCCCTCGCCTTCCACGAAGTCCGCACCCACAACGCCCCCAATGCCTCCCGCGACGACTTCCTCGCCCAATACGGCGTCAGCTCCGACATCTTTGCCGAGGCCGCCCGCCTCGGCGAAAACGTCTCGCAAATGCTCGAACTCTACTACCGCGAAGGCAGGCACCCCACCATCGAGCAAATCCAGGACGCCGCCGAAAAAGCCATCGCCGCCTCCGGCAACTGGGAAGTCGCCCGCGCCTACGTCCTTTACCGCGTCCAGCACGCCGCCAACCGCCTCGCCAAATACGACGACAACGGCCTCGGCGACTACATCGCCATGGCCAAATACGCCCGCTACCGCCCCGACCTCCAGCGCCGCGAAACCTTCCCCGAATCCGCCGACCGCGTGCGCGAAATGCACCTCCGCTTCTTCCAACCCAAAATCGACGCGCGCACCCCCGGCACACTCCCCGCCGACATCGCCGCCCTCGCCGGCGACGCCGCCCCGCAACTCCTCTCCACCCTCGGCAACAAACGCCTCTACGACATCATCCAGATGGCGTTCGACAAAGTCGCGAACAAGGAAGTCCTCCCCTCGATGCGCTCCATGCAATTCGGCGGCGAAGCCATCCTCAAAAACCACTCCCGCATGTTCAACTGCTCCTTCGCGAACGTCGACCGCATCGAATTCTTCCGCGAATACCTCTACCTCCTCCTCTCCGGCTGCGGCGTCGGCTTCTCCGTGCAAAAACACCACGTCGCCATGCTCAAACCCCTCCCCGCCCGCGGCAACGAGTACGACCTCCCCGTCTCCCACTACCACATCGCCGACACCATCGAAGGCTGGTCCGACGCCGTGCACGCCCTCTTCCGCTCCTTCTACGAAGGCAAAAAAATCGAATTCAACTACTCGCTCATCCGCGCCCGCGGCCTCCCCCTGAGAACCTCCGGCGGCAAAGCCCCCGGACACCTCCCCCTCAAACGCGCCCTCAACAACGTCGAGGAAATCCTCTCGCAAGCCGCCGGCCGCTCCCTGCGCCCCATCGAAGTTTACGACATCAACATGTTCCTCGCCAAAGCCGTGCTCGCCGGCGGCATCCGCCGCTCCGCGACCATCTGCCTCTTCTCGCCCGACGACGAGGAAATGATGAACGCCAAAACCGGCAACTGGTTTGAAAAATACCCGCACCGCTCCGCCTCGAACAACTCCGCCGTCCTCGCCCGCGTCGAAAACAACCACCAGCACTTCAAAAAACTCTTCAAAGCCCAGAAAGAATTCGGCGAACCCGGCTTCTTCTTCTGCGACCACCCCGACGCCGGCTGCAACCCCTGCGCCGAAATCAACCTCCTCCCCATCATCGACTGGGAACTCTCCGGAGAAGAATACGGCAAACTCCTCTCCTGGGGTTACAAAGGCGACCTCCCCGGCACCACCCGCCTCTCCGGCTTCCAACACTGCAATCTCACCACCATCAACGGACGCGCCGCCACCACCATCGAAAACTTCTTCGACGGCTGCATCGCCGCGACCGCCATCGGCACCCTCCAGGCCGCCTACACCGACATGCCCTACCTCGGGCCGGTCACCCGCCTCATCAACGAACACGATGCGCTCCTCGGCGTTTCCATCTGCGGCTTCATGGACAACCCGAACATCCTCTTTGACGCCGACATCCTCACCCGCGGCGCCAACCTCTGCCGCGCCACCAACCGCCTCGTCGCGCAACTCATCGGCATCCGCCCCGCGGCAAAATTGACCACCTGCAAACCCGAAGGCACCGCCTCGCTCATCCTCAACGCCGCCTCCGGCATCCACCCGCACCACTCGCGCCACTACTTCCGCCGCGTGCAAGCCAACCGCAAGGAACCCATCTACACCTTCTTCAAGCAGCACAACCCCCAGATGACCGAAGCCAGCGTCTACAATCCCGACACCGACGACGTCATCACCTTCCCCGTCGAAGCCGCCCCGCAGGCCATCCTCCGCAAAGACATCAGCGCGCTGCAATTCCTCCAACTCGTCGAACTCGTGCAACAATCGTGGGTCATCCCCGGCGGCAGCGCCGAATCCCGCTCGCCAAACCTCCACCACAACGTCTCGAACACCTGCACGGTGAACCCCGCCGAGTGGAACGACGTCGAAGAGTTCATCTGGGATCACCGCGAATCCTTCACCGGCATCTCGCTCCTTCAGGACGCCGGCGACAAAATCTACGCGCAAGCCCCCCGTGAAGAAGTCGCCACCGAAAGCGACGTCATCCGCTGGAACATGCTCCGCCCGAACCTCGTCGACTACACGAAAATGCACGAAGACACCGACGAGACCAAACTCGCCGAGCACATCGTCTGCGCCGGCGGCTCCTGCGAAATCGTGCGCACATAAAAGGAAACCGCGCGCACATAAAGCGCGGGACCCGGCGCGCCCAAGGCAGTCGCGGCAATCGCAAAAGTTCCCACAGTCACACAATGGGCGCATCTCAAAAACGGGACAGGGCATGCCGCCAATTCTGGAGTAGAGCGGGCGTCCCGCCCGCTGACGGCGAAGCCGCCGGATCGAGTAGCACGGGCATCTTGCCCGTGGACGG
>JAISGL010000326.1 GCA_031263125.1 Opitutaceae bacterium
AAACCGCATCCCGGAGGGATGCCAGAGAGATTGTGTCACGATTTCTGGCATCCCTCCGGGATGCGGTTTTTTTTATGTTGGGTTCCGGTGGTATCGGTCGCGTTGCGACCTCAACCACCGGCTAATATCTAGCAAGCCTCCGGCTTGCCTCGGCGGTCTCGGCGAGATCGCTCTGCCAAAAACCGCCGTTCGCGTAACATCAGTTATTAACTGATGTTACGCAGCGCGTAGGGCCTGACCTTGTGTCAGGCCGCGAATTACCAGTGTGGACTCCCACGCGGGCGCGGCCTGACACAAGGTCAGGCCCTGCAAAACCCTGCCGGTCGCGTAACATCAGTGAATAGTTGGTAATTGGTAATTTCCCATTCGGTTCCCGCGATAAATCTCCGGCGGACATCGAAAATGCCGGGCAACCCGCAATCTTATGTAAGCACACAAGCGCCTGTCAAAGTGCCGTGTTCGCAGGCAATCCTCCCTGCATTCTCCATCACGCCACGCCACATCACGCCACGCCACGGCCCGGCCCAGCCGTTGCCGTCCGGCGCTCAAAACCCAACCCGTCAAATCTTCCAAAACCACCGCCTCCATGAAAACCACCGCCTCCATGAAAACCACCACCATCCCCCGCCTCCCCCGCCTCCCCCGCATCCCCCGCCTGCATCAGGGAATCGCCATGCTTTTCCCGTCCATGTTCATCGCGCTGTGCCTGGCAGCGCCATCCGCCCGCGCGGCGCTCATCGCGTCGGACGACTTCGACAGCTACACACCGGGGGCATCGCTCATCGGGCAATCCGCCGGCGGCGCCGGCTGGGACGCCGCGTGGAGCACGGGGAATGCCGCCGCCGCCGTCATCACCATTTCCAACGCCCCCGCCGACCGCATCTCCCACACCCTCGACAACGGCGACGTGCTCGGCAGCGACACCTCCGGCTCGGTGCTCATCATCTCCAGCACCGCCACCGCCGCCACCGATTATTCGAACATGCTCCTTCGCAACTTCGCGACCGCTCCCGACGCCGGCGCCGATGTTTTCCTCAGCTTCATTTTCAAGATAAAAAACCTCGCCCAGGCGGATGGCGAGAGGCTCACCACCAATGCCCTCACCGCATGGTTTGCCAGGGACGCCGCCGCCCACGCGAACGACACCGCCGGCCTGGTCGGCCTCAACGGGCAATTTGGCGCGGGATTCGATGCCAACAGAAGTTTCGTCACCGGCAACCTCAACAACGGGCAGACCTATTTTGCCGTCGTCAAATACACCGGTTGGGACGGCACCGCCTACCGCACCTGCCAAGTCTGGCTCAACCCCTCCATCGCCGACGAAACCACCACCAACTCCGCCAAGACCGTCACCAGAACGGAGTCCGCCCGCGGCTCCACTGCCATGACCGGGCTTCGTGTCCGCACCTTCGGCATCACCGCGATAGACACCGCAACCCCCGCCGGACGCTACCAAATCATCGACGCCATCCGCGTGGGCACGACATGGGCGGACGTCGTCGGCGTCCCCACCCCCGTCACGCAACCCGCCATCACCGGCATCACCAGCGCCTCATCGCTCTCGGCTTTGCGCTACGGCGACCAAATAACAATCGCCGGAAGCAACTTTTCGGCGACCACCGTGGTGACCATCGGCGGCGTCACCGCCACGGCGACACTGGACGCGGACACGCCGGACACAAAAATGAGCGTCGCCATCCCCGTGGCCGCCGTGGGCGCGGATTTGGAGGTCGTTGCCGCCAACGGCGACCTCACGGCCACCGCCGCGCAGAAAGTCACGATTCTGGCCCGCGAGCCGGCGGTGACGGACATCACTCCCGTCAACGGACTGCATTCGGGAGACGCCATTGCCATCACCGGGGAAAACTTCAGCGTCGGCGCCCCCTCGGTGACAATCGGCGGATATGCCGCCACCGTGACGCCGGACGAAAACACCCCGGACACCCTGCTGACGGCGCGCATCCCCGCCGACGCCGTGGGCGCCGCCCTCGCGGTCATCGTCACCAACGCGCACGGCAACACCACCGCCACGCAAACCCTCTCCGTCACCGCGCTCACCCCGGTCATAACCGGCATCACCCCAAACCCCGCCTGGCCCGGCGACACGATCACCATCACCGGCGAAAATTTCATCAACCCCGTGGTGACCATCGGCGCTTATACCGTCAGCGTCATCGCATCCACGGCCACGGGCATCACCGCCACCGTCCCGGCGGAAATCGCGGTGGGAGAGTACACGCTCACCGTCACCACCGAGGCCGGCCCGGCCACCGGCTCGCTCGCCATCACCCTCGCACCCTCGGTGACGTCGGTGCTCCCCGTGCAGGCGGCTCCGGGCGAACTGGTGACCCTGACCGGCAAATACCTGGGCGGAGCCACGGTCACAATCGGCGGAGTGCGCGCCATCGTCTACCAAGCCGAAAGCAGCGACACCGTCCTGAAAGTCTTCGTCCCCGATGCTCCCGCCGGCGGCGTCATCACACTCACTGCCGCCGGCGGCGCCGCCGGCGAAACCACCACCGTGGAAAACCAGTTTGAAGTCGGCGCCCCCGGCGTGCAGCTTGCCGCGGACGATTTTGAAAGCGACATCTACACCGCGGACTCGGACACCTGGATAACCGGCAAGGACGGCGGCTCCGGCTGGGGCGGCCCCTGGCTCGGCAGGGCCAACACGCTCGAAGTCATCACCGGCGCGGACTCCATCACCCACACCCTGGACGACGGCACGGTGATCGGCGGCGGAAAAGCCCTCAAACTTGCCTCCAACCACGACAAAGCCCTCGCGCGCCCGCTCGCCCAGCCGGTCGCGAACGGGGCCGACGTGTTTCTCAGTTTCATCTTCAAAATCAAATCCAACGCCGGCGACGGCGAAACCGTCACCGGCAACGTCTTCAGTTCGTGGGCCGCCACGACGGACCTCTCCATCGCCTCCGGCTCCTACGACGCGGGCACGCTCGGCATCGTCGGCGTGAACGGAAGAGTCGCCGCGCGCGTAAGAACCCCGGATGCGGCAACCACGACCAACATCAACGCCACGCTCCTCTACGGTGAAACCTACTTCTGCATCGTCAAATACGGCGGCTGGGACGGCGCCCGCTACACGCAATGCCGCGTATGGCTCAATCCGGGCGCGGGCGACGAGTACATCACCGACACGGGCAAAGCCGTCACCGTCAACAAAGCCGGCAACGGCAGCACCGGCATGGGCGGCATCGGCGTGCGCACCTACGGCCTGGGCAACGGCGCCTACCACATCATCGACGCCATCCGCGTGGGCACCTCGTGGACATCGGTCATCTCGGTGAGCAGACCCATCGTCGCGGAAATCAGCCCGACCGACACGCATCCCGGCGAGATTGTCACCCTCGGCGGCGGCGGTTTCGCCAGCCTCCAGGCGGCGACCATCGGCGGGCACGATGCCACGATCGTCTCCGTCACCAACGCCACCATAAAATTGCTCGTCCCGTCCGAAGCCGTGGGCGCGGGGCGGGAAATCACCCTCATCACCGGCAGCGGCGCCATCACCCTGGCGGAGCGGCTGAACGTCGCCTTCGCGCCGCCACGCGTGGACGCCATCTCTTTCGCCGGCGCCACCGTGGCCCGCAACCAGACGATCACCATCAGCGGATTCCATTTCACCGGATTGCAGGAAGTGCGCATCGCCGGCATCGCGGTCACGCCCGTGACCCAGCCCACCAACGAAGAAATCAGGGTCAAAGTGCCCGCGGACGCACCCGCCGGCCCTGCCGACATCTCCGTGACCACCACCGGCGGCGCCTTCACCCAGACGGGCGCCTTCACCGTCGATCCGGCGCTCTTCCCGCCGATCGTCGTGACAGGCGCGCAAGCATCCGAAAACACGCTGAAGCCGGGCGACCTCATCACCATCAAAGGCGACAATTTCGCCGCGCCGGCCACCGTCAGGGTCAACGGCATCGTCGCCGGGATAATCAGCATCGACGACGGCGAAATCGTCGCGGTGATCCCCGAAGGCGCGGCTGTCGACGGCGCGACCGAGGTCAGCGTCGAAACCGGCGGCGGCACGGCCTCCGTGTCCAACACGTGGGTATTCTCCACCCTGCCGGTGCTCACCCGCGACGCCCCGGAACGGCAGCTCGCGGTGAACGGCTCCGCGCGGCGCGTGGACCTTGTCGCCACGGCCACCGCCTCGCCGGACCTCGCCATCCAGTGGCAGTATTGCCACCCGCAAACCGGCGTCTGGCTCTCGGTGACCGGCGCGGAAAACTCCGGCGTCACCACGGGCACGCTCCGGCTGGGACCATCCGGCAAGGACGGCTGGCAACTCCGCTGCGCCTTCACCACGCGCCTCGGCAAGGTTTACAGCCAGTCCGTGGCCTTGAAAGTCATGGACGACCTCATTCCCGCGCCCTCCGGTCTGGCCGTGACCACAAGCCCGGATTTCACGATTTTTGTCTCCGACACGACACGGCACACGATCCAGACAATCCCGGCCAGCGGCTCCATCGCACTCCTCGCCGGACAAGCCGGCGCCCCCGGCGACCTCGACGACGCCGGCGCCGCGGCCCAATTCAACAAACCCCGCGGCCTCACGCTCGACAGCGCGGGGCTGCTCCTCGTGGCCGATTCCGGCAACCACGCGCTGCGCGCCGTCACCTCCGGCGGCGCTGTCACCACCGTGGGCACGGGCATCGATGCCGTCTTCGCCGCGCCCGGCGGCCTCGCGGCGCTTGATGCCGCCGCCGGCGCGACCTACATCGCCGACACCGGCAATCACCTCGTTAAAAAAATGCTCCCCTCGGGCGAGGTAAGCATCGTCGCCGGCTCCGGGAATCCCGGCGCCGCCGACGGCTCCCTGCTCCTGTCCGCGTTCGATTCCCCCGCCAGCGTGGCGGTGGACGCGAGCGGCGGCTACGTTTACGTCGCCGACACCCAGAACCACGTCATCCGCCTCATCGACCTGACGGCGGGCGCCGTGAGCACCTTCGCCGGGCAAACGGGCCAGGCCGGGCGTGACGACGGCGACGCCGCCCTGGCGAAATTCAACCAACCCGGCGACCTCGTGGTGGACGACGCGGGCGACGTTTACGTGGCCGACACCGGCAACTCCCTCATCCGCGTCATCACCACCGACGCGAGCCACAACCGTATCGTGCTCACGCTCGCGGGCGACATCGCGGGCTTCAAAGACGGCGCCGGCGCCGACGCCTGGTTCAACAAACCCACCGCCCTCGCCCTGAAAGGCGGCGACCTCTACGTGGCCGACACCGGCAACGGCGCCATCCGCCGCATCGCGTCCGACGAAGCCGCGACCGTGACGACACTGGAAGTGCATGGCATGGCGTCCGGCACGGCATCCGCGGCCCCGCCGCCGGACATCGACGCGCACGGTTTCACCGACAACGGCGGCAGTGGCGGCGGTGGCGCGCCATCGCCCTGGCTCCTCGCCGCCCTGTCCGCCCTCGCCGCCCCGCGCCTCCTCCGCCGCCGCCGATAAGTCAACCGCGAAGGACGCGAAGGGCGCGAAGAAAAAACAAACCATTATCTTGAACAGAAGGAAATGAAGGAAACAAAGATATTAAACACGTTTGAAACCAATTCTGTTTTTCCACGCGTTAATATTTATATATCTCCGAATTACTTTAATATCTTTGTTGCCTTCGTTGCCTTCTGTTCAAAAACCAAATCATCAAAAAGGCCCTTCGCGTTAAAACAAAACCGAACCATTATTTTGAACAAAACCGAACCAATAAATTTAACCACGGATTACACGGATTGACACGGATAAAACCAATTGCACGGCCAATCTTTTTCTTATCCGTGATAATCCGTGAAATCCGTGGTTAAAAAAACGAACCATTATTTTGAACAGAAGAAAACGAAGGAAACAAAGATATTAAACACGTTCCAGCGCCAACTCTGTTTTTCCACGCGTTAATATTTATATATCTCCGAATCACTTTAATATCTTTGTTCCCTTCGTTTCCTTCTGTTCAAAAAAGCAAACCATTAAATTAAACCGCAGATGAACGCAGATAAACGCAGATACCAAACCAATCATTTCAAAAACCAAAGATTACGAAACCCAATCAGCATAATCCGCCGGATAAATCCCCGCCAACAATTCCGACATCTGCGTTTATCTGTGTCCATCTGCGGTTAAAAAATTCCTCCCTCCGTGGTTAAACAAAAATTTATATGTTTCCAAGTCACTTTAATATCTTTGTTCCCTTCGTTGCCTTCTGTTCAAAAAAACAAACCATTAAATTAAACCGCAGATGAACATGGATAAACACAGATTTAAAGCCTCCTCGCATACGGTAGTCTCCCGGACGCTTATAAGCGCCGCGAACCGGTTTCCGGTAAAATATGATTTTGCAGGCAAGGAGACCGCAGCGCCTATAGGCGCTCTGTTGATGATCGCAAACACACAACGCCCTTTTTGTGTTTTTTGTGGCAATTGGATTGTTGGTTTGGGCGAGTTGCGTCATAGGGAAATCGTACGTAAAAAAATCAATTCTCAAGGTTAGTAGCACG
>JAISGL010000420.1 GCA_031263125.1 Opitutaceae bacterium
CGGCGAAGTCCTCGACATCGACGGCATCACCGGCGGCTACAATTTCCAAGCCGCCTGGACCACCGCCCGCCTCGCCGGCCTCGCCCTGGCCCGGGAGGAAAAAGGCTGAAAAACTGAAAAGCTGAAGGGCTGAAAGAAACAGCAGCCCAAGCCAAAACTGACTTCACCCTCAGCCCTTTCAAAAACCAATGCCTGTATCCGTACCCTCCGTGGTAAATTAATAATCATTCCCTCTTCGGTTGCAGCTTCACCGCGCTGGGCCTTCCGTGGTAAATTAATAATCACACCATCTTCGCGAACCAAAAAAAAGTGAAACTGAAAAAATGGAAACCTTCAGCCTTCAGTCTTTCAGCCCTTCAGCCCTTTATTACATCTCGCATCATGATCAAACTCGTAGTCACCGACGTCGACGGCACGCTCCTCGACGACAACAAAAACCTAAGTCCGGATTTCTGGGACACCATCGCCGCCCTCACGCGCAAAAACATAATCTTCTCCGTCGCCAGCGGACGCCAGTATTACACACTTGCGCGCCAGTTCGCCCGCATCGCCGCCGGCACGCTCTTCCTTGCCGAAAACGGCACCTACGTCTCGTATAAAAACCGCGAACTCTTCACCAACGCGCTGGACCTTGCCGCCGCGCGCAACTTTATAAAAATCGGACGCACCATCACCGGCGCCTATCCGATCCTCTGCGGCAAAAACTCCGCCTACGTCGAAAACGACAACGAACAATTCATCCTCGAAAGCAGCCGCTTTTATGAAAAATACCAACGCGTGAACGATCTCACCAAAGTCGAGGACACCATATTAAAAGTGACCCTCTTTGATTTTCACGACGCCGAAAAACACGCTTACCTGCGCTTCAAGCAATACGAACATCAATACAAAATCGCCCCCGCCGGCAAACGCTGGGTGGACATCACCGCCCCCACCGCCAGCAAAGGCTCCGCGCTCCGCCGCGTGCAAGGGCTGCTCGGCATCTCCCCCGATGAAACCCTCGTCTTCGGCGACTACCTGAACGACCTCGAAATGATGCGCGAAGCCAAATACAGCCATGCCATGAAAAACGCGCACCCCGAAATAATAAAAGCCGCGAATTATATAACCGAGCATGACAACAACCACCACGGCGTGACCCGCACCATCCGCAAACTGTGCCTGGGCCATGATTAACCCGAGTTCCGCAGTTCAAAAAGTCCGATTCTTGATAATCAACGTGTTACCATTTCAAAAGGTCGATTTTCGGCACTACATTACGTTACGGATGAGGCAGGGGGGCCACGCGCCGTGCGCACCGTTCGGCAAAGATTCCAATGGCTGTAACCAACTCTCCGGACAGACTTGCTTTTCTGATGTAGAAACATGCCCGGCAGTATCTCACAAAAATCCCTCGCCTGCATAGAGGGCGTTCGGCACTACATGCCCCGCGCAATAACGTTTCCCTCTGAAAAGCGCCCGGACAAAAAACCGCTCTCCTCTGAAAGTTTTTTCGCCGTCCGGGTGAACTGCGGAACTCGGGCTAGTACAAGGTCAGGCCCTGCGGGGTCTGGCCGGGCACACGGAACGCGATGCGACGTTCGTAGGGCGCGACCTTGTGTCGCGCCGCGCACGCGTGGGAGGTCGCGTACACGTGGGAGGCCGCGCACGCGTGGGAGGCCACACACGCATGGAAGGCTGCATTGGTAATTCGCGGCCTGACGCAAGGTCAGGCTTTGCGTGCTGCGAGGCCCTGCGCGCTGCGCAACGTCAGTCAGTTAATATCAGGGCTTGCCGAGCACCTTGGCGGCGGATGGCGCGAGGTCGAGCGTCTGCGTCGGGAAGGCGAACGAGAGGCCGCGCGCCTGCGCCGCGCGCATGAACGCGAGGTTCAGCCTTTGGCGCAATTCCATGTACTTTGCGTAGTCGGGTCCCCTGGTCGCGTAGACGATGATCAGATCGAGCGACGATGCGTTGAAATCGCGGAAATACACCTGCACCGATTCCGGCATCACCCCGGCCTCCGCCGTGATGAGCGCGCGGAGGTCCCGCACGATGTCTTCCAGTTGCGCGGGCGTGCTGTCGTAGGTGAAACCGAGCACTTGCTCGGCGCGGCGGTTCGTGAAGCGGGAGAGGTTGATGATGGATTCCGACGCCACGGTTTTGTTGGGAATGACGACGAGGGACGTGTCGCCGCGGCGCAGTTTCATGGAGCGGATGCCGATGTCCTCGACGGCGCCGGTGTGGTCGCCAAGCGTCACCACGTCGCCGATTTTGAACGGCTGGTCCACGGCCACGACCGCGGCGCCGAAGACGTTCGCGACGGTGTCCTGCGCGGCGAGCGCAAAGGCCAGGCCGCCGAGTCCGAGGCCGGCGAGGAAGGTCTGGGTGTTCACGCCAAACTGCTGGAGTATCACGAGGCCGCTGAAGATGACAATGATCGTGACAACGGATTTGCGTATCCACGGCATGAACGCGGCGATGGACAAATCGCGCTTTTTGGCGACGCCCTGCATGTGATCGAAGATCGCGCCGATGACGCGGACGATCATCCAGAGGAACGCCACGGCCCAGAGTATCCGCGCGCCTTGGTGGATGTAGCGGCCCAAATCGGGCGGATGGTGCAGCGTGCGCAACGCCACGCACAGGCCGGTGATCATGATGAACAACGCCGTGGGCGGCCCGACCGCCGAGATGATCCTGTCCGCCGGCTCAAGCGTCACGCGTTTCATCGCGCGATGGATCAGCTTGAAGATGAGCGGCAGCGCCAGGCGGCGGAACAGGTAAAACAGGAGCAGTATTCCCACGGCGAGCAGGTAGCGTTCCCACGAGTTGCCGGTGGCCTGGATATGGAACAACTCCAGCAACCGATCGCCCATGTGCGTGACAAAATCGGGGATGTCGGGTTCGAGTCCCATCGTCACGATGGCGGCGGGCTGCGTGTTGGTTGCGGACTGCGTGTTGATGATGGCCTGCGTGTTGGCGACGGTCTGCGTGCTAGTGGTAGCCTGCGTGTTGGCGGCGGGCTGTTGCCCGACGGCTGCGGGAGCCGGGCTTGTCTGCGCGGGACTGGCTTCGGGGGCGCCGGCATCATCCGCGACCAGGCGCGGCGTGCCGGCCAGCAAGGCGACCGTGGCCGCCGTAAGAAATAAACAACGTGCAAAATGATTTCTCATGCGGAGGTTTTGTCCTTCGTGGCCATTTGCTTGTCAAGATGTCAAGATGACGGCGCGCCGGCGCGCAAAAAACATGATCTTAAATAACCAATGCCACGCGCCAGTGCCTGGGAACGCGGTCATCTTTGCCTACGATGCGTGTTCAAATTACACCAAGGATACGCTCGGGAATAACATACCTGTCTTTAACTGATGTTACGCAGGCGGTTTTTGGGCAGGGTAGGGTGGATTCGCCGAGACCATCAAGAGCCACGGGCGACGAACATGGCAGTCTCGCCGAGACGGCAATGCCTAAAAACTATATGCTACATAACATCAGTCCTTAATCCTTTAAGCCATTAAATCACCCTATCTTATCACTTGTAGCAGTCTTCTCGCATAATAGCACACAACTTATTGGTGCATAAAAGATTGCGTGCTTTTTTATCAAGATCAAGAGTGTCAACTATTTTAATTTTAACCTTAATCTTGGACCTGTCTGGGGACCTGTCTGGTACCTGTCCCTGTTTTTATTTGCCCTTGATTTATTCTTTCTTTCCGCCCCTATCCCTGTTGCCCGGCAGCCGATTTTGGCAGCCTGCACATCAGTTGCCTTTCCGGTTTTCCCCGGGTCGGTTGCTCAAATGTAAGATATGTTATTATCGAGAGCACTCCACCCCAAGCAGGCGCATGCCATTTCGCGGACAAAGATGCCCGCGCTCCCAGAAAAGACATCCTCATAGCTCCCCCTGCATCGCCCCCCTACCTCGCCCTCCCTACCTCGCTCCCCCACCTCGCTTCCCAACATCTCCCGTCCCGCTCCCCCTCTGCCTCACTCACCGCGACTCCCACCGCTTTCGTCCACGCCCTTTTTCGCCCCCTTTTTTCGCCCGCTTTTTTCGGCCTCACATAAAAAAGCGCGGAACAACTCTCCCCGCGACTCGTTCACAATTGAATCGGCTGCGCCACCCGCGATGGCCGGAATCGCTGCTGAATCCTTGCATTGCAAAATCCAGATTGCGTTTTT
>JAISGL010000098.1 GCA_031263125.1 Opitutaceae bacterium
ATCGGTTATGCGGTTGCCGGTGTTGTTTGTTCGATGGTCTGCCGGTTTGCCGCGCCGGGCGGCACCATGGGGAGCACGTTTTCGGCGGCGATGATGGGGATGTCGATCAGGCATGGGCCGGGTTGCGCGAGCGCGGCGGCGATTTCGCCGAGCGGGTCGGCGGCGTTGGCGGCGATGCGGTGGCCGCGGATGCCAAAGGCACGCGCGAGCGCGGCGAAATCCGGCGAGGTTTCGAAGCGCGAGGCTTCGTAGCGGCGTCCATAAAAGAGTTCCTGCTGCTGGCGCACGAGGCCGAGGTGCGCGTTGTTAAAAACGAGCACGGCGACGGGCAGCTCGTGGTCGGCGAGCGTGGCGAGTTCCTGAATGTTCATGAGCAGCGAGCCGTCGCCGCTCACACAGGCGATGCGTTTGTCCGGCGCGGCGAGGGCGGCGCCGATGGCCGCGGGGAGGCCGAAGCCCATCGTCCCGAGTCCGCCGGATGTGAGCAGCGTGCGCGGGGCGCGGAAGGGATAGCTTTGCGCGACCCACATTTGATGCTGGCCGACGTCGGTCGCGATGATGGCGTCGGGCGGGAGCGTTTCCGCGAGGTGACGGCAGATGTTCACCGGGTGGAGCGGCGTGGTTTCGCGCGGTGGATGGCGGAGCGGGTGCGCGTCGCGGAGCGCGATGGCGCGGTCGAGCCACGCGCGGTTGTTGTTTTGCGGGATGCGCGGGAGCAGGCGGCTGAGAACATCGGCGGCATCGGCTTCGATGGAGAGATGCGGGCGTTTGATTTTGCCGAACTCGGCGCGGTCGATGTCGACGTGCGCGATGGTGGCGTCCGGGCAGAACTCGGCGGCTTTGCCGATGGCGCGGTCATCGAAGCGCGCGCCGATGGCGAGGAGCAAATCGCACTCGTCCAAAAGCGTGTGCGTGGCGCGCGTGCCGTGCATGCCGAGCATGCCCGCGTGGTGCGGCGAACCGGCGGGGATTGCGCCGAGGGCGTTGAGCGTGCTGACGGCGGGCGCGGCGAGGCGCCGGGCAAGCGCGTGCGCGAGCGCGGAGGCGTTTGCGGCAATGACACCGCCGCCGAAATAGAGCACGGGGCGTTGCGCGGCGGCGATCATGCGGGCGAGCGCGTCGATGCCGGCGTCGGATGCGGGCGGGGCGGGGCGGCGTTTGCCGGGAGCGGGGAGGTCGGCGTCGGCGATTTCGATGGCGGCGTTTTGCACGTCCTTCGGAATGTCGATGAGGACGGGGCCGGGGCGTCCGGATTCGGCGATGGCGAAGGCTTCGGGAACGATTGAGAGGAGATCGCGGACGTCGCGGACGAGGTAGTTGTGTTTTGTGATGGGGACGGTGAGGCCGTAGGTGTCGACTTCCTGGAAGGCGTCGGTGCCGATGAGCGATTGCGCGACCTGGCCGGTGATGGCGACGAGCGGGATGGAGTCGAGGCGCGCGTCGGCGATGGCGGTGAGGAGATTCGTCGCGCCGGGGCCGGAGGTGGCGACGCAGGCGGCGGCGCGGCCGGTGACGCGCGCCATGCCTTGCGCGATGAAGCCGGCGCCTTGTTCGTGGCGGGTGAGGATGTGCCGGATCGGGCTGGCGTGCAGCGCGTCGTAGAACGGGAGGATCGCGCCGCCGGGGATGCCGGGCAGCCGGCGGATGCCCTGGCGTTCCAGCAGTGTGGTCAGGAGCGTGGCTCCGGTGTATGTTTTTTTGGCCATGTGATGAGCGGTGTTGGTGTCGTTGTCGGTGACGGTGTTGTTGGTGTCGTGTGAAGATCGGGATCGGAGTGAAACCCGCCCTGTTCGCCTTGCCGTCGCGGAGCCAAAAAAAAGGCCCCCTCCGGCATGAGCGCCAGAGGGGGCAAAATTGATTTTGTTGATCAACGACCCTCTCGGCGCGCGCAGCGCACGACTACGACGACGACCACAAGGGCGACGAGGTTGGCGAGAGCGTTGTTGGCGGTGAGAGTCATTGATGAACGGGTGCAACAGATGCGCGGGTTTGCGCTGTTGTCAAGCGGGAGCTTTGAAAAAAATGGCGGCGGGCGGCGGGGCGATGTGCCCGAGTGCCCGATTATAAATCGACTTAAATCGATTTAAGTCGATTTAAGCCGGGGCATGGGGTTTTTTGCGGGCTTCTGAAAAATGTCCGCGCCCGCACAGCATCCGCATTCGCATCCGCATCCGCACCAGAGCCAGCAACGGCCCCAGTATTTGCAATCGCACTTGAGGCCGGATGCGTGGCTGCCGACTTCGATGAAGGAAATGAAGGCGCGCGGGTGGGATTGCGCGGATGTGATTTTGTTCACGGGCGACGCATACGTGGATCATCCGTCGTTTGGCGCGGCGGTCATCGGGCGGTTGCTTGAATCGCGCGGTTACCGGGTGGCGATCGTGCCGCAGCCGAACTGGCGCGACGATTTGCGCGATTTCAAAAAGCTCGGGAGGCCGCGTTTGTTTTTCGGAATCACCGGCGGCTGCATGGACAGCATGGTGTGTCACTACACGGCGAACCGCCGGCTGAGGAGCGACGACGCCTACACGGCGGATGCGCTTGCGGGGCGGCGGCCGGATTACGCGGTGTCGGTTTACACAAGGATCGTGCGCGGGCTTTGGCCGGATGCGCCGATCGTGCTCGGCGGCATCGAGGCGTCGCTGCGGCGGTTTGCGCATTATGATTATTGGTCGGATTCGCTGAAGCCGGGGATTCTGGCGGAGTGCCCGGCGGATTTGCTGGTGTACGGGCTGGGGGAAAAACCGATTTTGGAAATCGCGGGGCGGCTCGCGCGCGGGGAGAGGGTGGGGGAGTTGCGCGGGTTGCGCCAGACGGCGCGGCTGGCATCGGCGGAGGAGGCGGCAGAGGCGGGGGCGGCGTCGCTTGCGGTGTCCGGCTGGGTTGGCGGCGCGGATTTGGATGGCGGTGGGGGCGGTGCAGGCGGCGCGTCCGCGACGTATGTTTTGCATTCGTTCGAGGAGTGCCTGGCGGACAGGAAAAAGTTTGCGCGGAATTTTCGCATCATCGAGCAGGAGTCGAATCGCATGGCGGCGGCGACGCTCGTGGAGCCTGTGCGCGCGGGCGGTGAGGAGCGCGCGGTGATCGTGACGCCGCCGTATCCGGCGATGTCGCAGGCGGAGACGGACATGTCGTTCGATCTGCCTTACACGCGGCTGCCGCATCCGCGTTATCGCGGGAAACGGATTCCGGCGTATGATATGATCCGGCATTCGATCACGGTGCATCGCGGGTGTTTTGGCGGGTGCAGTTTTTGCACGATCTCGGCGCATCAGGGAAAATTTGTCGCGTCGCGTTCGGAGGAGTCGGTTTTGCGCGAGGTGGAAAAGGTTGCGCTGATGCCGGATTTTTCCGGCAACGTGAGCGACATCGGCGGGCCGTCGGCAAACATGTACGGGCTGAGGGGCAGGGATGAGTCGGTTTGCGGGCGGTGCCGCAGGCCGTCGTGTTTGCATCCGGTCGTGTGTCCGAATCTCGACACGGATTTGTCGCGGCTGACGGCGCTCTACAAAAAGGTGCTCGGACATCCGAAGGTGAGGCGTGCGTTTGTGGGCAGCGGGATTCGCTATGATATTTTTCTCGACGAAAAGGGCTTTCGCTCGAAGGACGGCGAGGAGTATTTCGGGCAGCTTGTGCGGCATCATGTGTCGGGGCGGTTGAAGGTCGCGCCGGAGCACAGTTCGGAGGAGGTGCTGAGGCACATTCGCAAGCCGTCGTTCAGACAGTTCGAGGTTTTCAAGGAGGCGTTTGACGCGCTCAACGAGCGCGAGGGGCTGCGGCAGCAGGTAATACCGTATTTCATTTCGAGCCTGCCGTATTGCGGGGAAAAGGACATGGGGGCGCTTCGGGAGGATTTGAAGCGGCTCGGTTACAAGCATCTTGAGCAGGTGCAGGATTTCACGCCGACGCCGATGACGCTCGACTCGGCGATTTATTACAGCGGCATCGATCCCTACACGGGGAAGCCGGCGTACGTGGCGCGCGACCCGGAGGAGAAACTGAGGCAGCGCGCGTATTTTTTCGACGCGCGCGTACACGGGCCGGCGTGGAAGCGGCCGCTGCGTTACGCGGTCGCGGCGGGGCCGCGCAGGAGCACCTTGCCGTTGCGCCCGTAGGCGCCGGCGCGGGCAAGCGCACCGGCGTAGCCGGCAAGCGGATGCACGGAATCAACGGCCATCTTGAGCGTGCCGTCGCGCAGGCAGGCGTAAACGGCTTCGAACACGGCGCGCAATATTTCGGGGGGCGCCGAGCGCGCCCAGCGATCCATCCAGAAGCCGCGCAGGGCGACGTTTTTGAAAATGAACTCGCGCGTCGGGAAACGGATCGCGTCACCCGTCATGCCGCCAAAGGTGACGAGCTGGCCGTTTTTGCCAAGCGCGCGCGTGAGCGTGATCGCGCTCATGCCTCCGATGCTGTTGAGCGCGAGGCGAGGCGCGGCGCCGCCCATTTGCGCGAGCACGGTTTTGAGCGCCTTGTCGTCGTCGGCCACGACGAGGTCGGCGCCGAGAGCGCGCAGGTTCGCCCCGTGTTTTTCGGGCGAGCGCACGAGGTTCGCCGTGCGCAGGCCGAGCGTCCTCGCCATCTGGATCACACATTCGCCGACGGCGGAATTGGAGGCGTTTTGGATGACCCAGTCGCCCGGTTGCAGGTTCACAAATTCGTGCAGCAGCAACCACGCGGTCGGCGGATTGATGAAGGCCATCGCAATCTGTTCGGCGGGGATGTCGGCGGGAACCGGCATGAGGTCGTCCGCGCGCGCGACGATGGCTTCGCGCCATGCGCCGGAGTCCTCGGGCATGCGCACGCGGTCGCCGGGTTTCAGGGTCGTCACGCCCGCGCCGAGTCTGGCAACGCGTCCCACGCCCTCGCGTCCGGCGACGGCGGGCAGCGGGCGGAGGCGTCCGTAGGTGCCGCCGATCATGCCGAGGTCGGACGGGTGGACGACGACCATTTCCATCAGCACGAGCGCTTCGCCGGCGGCGGGTTCGCGCGCGTCGTCGGGAAGCGTTTCGTATTTCAAAACCTCGCCGGGTTTTCCTGTCGCGTGATAGCGGACTGCGCGCGGCGTGTCGGGAATCGTGTAATGTGCGGGCATTGTTGACATGCGCGCAATTCCAACAAAGCGCGCGCGCGGCGCGAACTTAAAGTGGCGGCGCGTTCCGCGCCAGGGAGGGCAATCGTTTCTGCCGCGTGCCGCGTAACATCAGCAGGTAATTCGCGGCCTGACACAAGGTCAGGCCCTACGCGCTGCGCAATATCCCTCATTCTCTCATTCTCTCATCTCTCATCCCGCATTCCCTCATTCCCGCATTCCCGCACTCCCGCACTCCCTCATCCCTCATCCCTCACTCCCTCCTGCCTTCCTACGCCGCCAGTCCGGCGGCGAGCGCGAGCGCGCTTCGGGCGCGGTTGAGGATGTACACGTGATAACCCGGCGCGTTGTTCGCGAGCAGGCCGCGGATTTGCGTGAGCGCCCAGTCGATGCCCACCATCTCGACCGTGTCGGCGTTGTCGCCGCCGGCTTCGAGACGCTTGAGGAGCACGGGCGGCAGATGCGCGGCGCTCATTTGCGTGATGCGCTGGATTTGTTTCAACGAGAGCACGGGCATGATTCCGGGAATGACCGGCAGCGTGATGCCCCGGGCATGGCATTTTTCCACGAAGCGGTAATACACCATGTTGTCGAAAAAAAGCTGCGTGGTGATGAACGACGCGCCGGCGTCAACCTTGCGTTTCAAGTTGTCCAGATCGACGTCCGCGTTCGGCGCCTCGGGGTGTTTCTCGGGATAACCGCCGACGCCGAGGCAGAAATCCGCGTGGCGTGCCTTGAGCAGCGCGACGAGTTCGTTCGCATAACGCAAACCATCCGGCGCGGGCGCGAATCCGGTCGCGCCCCGCGGCGGATCGCCGCGAAGCGCCATGATGTTTCGGAAGCCGCCTGCGTGGATTTCGCCGGCGAGCGTGTTGAGTTCGGCGCGCGAATGTCCCACGCAGGTGAGGTGCGGCATGACGGTGAAACCAAAATCGGTTTTCAGCATGGCGCTGATTTGCGCGGTGCGCCCGCGGGCGCCGCCGCCCGCGCCGTAGGTGACGGACACGAAGTCGGGATTGATGCGGCGGAGCGCCCCGGCGGTCGCGCGCAGGCTGGCGATGCCGGCGTCGTCCCTGGGCGGAAAAAATTCGAGCGAGCGAAGCGGGCGCCTTTGCGCAAAGAGTTCGGATATGGGACGGTCTGGTGTCATCGAAAATGGAGCCGCCATTTTGAACAGAAGGAAACGAAGGAAACAAAGCTATTTCACCAACTGATGTTACGCGGCAGCCAGTTTTTTGGCAGGGCGGTCTCGCCGAGAGATACGGGTGACGAACGCGGCGGTCTCGGCGAGACTGCTGGGGCAAGCCTCCGGCTTGCCCCAGCAGTGCCGCCCTGCCAAATGCCGACCTTCGCGTAACATCAGTGATTGATATGATATTTAATCTTAAATCATTCCAATTTAAATACTGCATATATGGACATAAACACATGATTGCTCTGCGTGCGCATGCGCACGCGCCGGGTTGGTGACTTTGATAATGCGGCATTCGATTTTAATGATTTGTGGAATTCTTCTGATTTTCATCGTTTTTGATAAATCGTAGTAATTTGTCCGCCATTTATTGCCAGATCACTGCATACCAGATTTCTTTTCCCTTTGCTCCTTCATCATCAGCAGCAGCACAAAAAAAGAGGAACATCCGCCGGTTGCGATTTCGCCGCGCCAAGTCCATCCGCGGTTGAAAAACGGGTTTCGATTTGCTGCTGCTTCGGACTGTAAACCCCTGTCGCAGTTGGCTTGGGCAGGGTGGGGTGGATTGGCTCATGTTTTTCTTTCCACCCGCTCGCACTCTCTTTTCCATTCACACCATGCCTACGACCATTCCCGCCTCCACCGGCTCTTTCACGCTGCCTGGCGAAGCTGGCTTTGAACAGCTCACGCTCCGCCTCGCAAAAAAATGGGGAGCCGATACCATTCGCGACTCCGACGGCACACAGCTTTCGCCCGAAATCACGCAGTCCGGCTACGCCATCTACTCCACCGTCTGCCTCGTGCGCAGCGTGCAACCGTGGGCGCGCAAAAATCACGACAAGCTCCAGCAAAACTTCCTCATGAGCCGGCCCGTCGTCGCGGCCAAACCCACCGTCACCATCACGCTCCTCGACGGCTATTACACCGGGCAGTTCGCCGTGAACGTCACCGATTCGCCAAAACGATGGTGGCAGGTTTTCGACCGCACGACCGGCAGGGAAGTCCCCAAAACCAAGTGGACCGTCAACCCCAAGCGCGGCTCCGTCACCATCGCCGGCGCCACGCCCGGCCACCGCTACACCGTCAATTTCCTCGCGTTCCGCGTCTGGGAGGAAATCTCAATGTACAATCACCTCACCAACAACTGGGGCGACCGCGAACACCTCGCCGCCGTCGATCCCATGCAGCCCGAAACGCAAAAGGTGATTCTCGAATTTCTCCAAAACTGGCTGCGCGACCACACCGCCACGAGAGTCGTCCGCTTCACCTCGATGTTTTATAATTTCTCGTGGTTCTGGGGCGCCGACCACAAACGCCTGCGCGACATCTATTCCGATTGGGGCGACTACGAAATGACCGTCAGCCCGCGCGCGCTGACACTCTTCCGGAAAAAACACGGCTATGCGCTCACCTCTGAGGATTTCGTCAACGGCGGCCTCTACAACTCCACGCACAACGCCCCCTCGCGCCGTTACCGCGACTACATGGATTTCATGCACGGCTTCGTGATCGAGTTCGGAAAAAAGTGCATCGACCTTGTTCACGCGCACAAAAAACTCGCCTACGTTTTCTACGACGACCACTGGATCGGTGTCGAACCCAACAGCCCGCGCTTTCGCGAATTCGGTTTCGACGGCCTCATCAAATGCGTCTTCAACGCCTTTGAAGTCCGCCTCTGCGCGCACTCGCGCGGCGTATCCACAAAAGAACTGCGCCTCCACCCGTATCTCTTCCCGACCGGACTCAAAGGCGAACCCACCTTCCAAAAAGACGGCGGCGGCAACCCGACGCTCGACGCAAAAAACTTCTGGATCGACGCCCGCCGCGGCATCGTCCGCGCGCCCATCGACCGCATCGGCCTCGGCGGCTACCTCTCGCTCGTCGAACCCTGGCCCGATTTCCAGGACTACATCGAACAAGTCGCCAACGAATTCCGCCTCCTGAAATCCTTCCATAAAAACGACACGCCCTACGTCGCGCCCTTCAAAGTCGCCGTCCTCACCGCGTGGGGCGACCTCCGCGCCTGGACCTGCTCCGGCCACTTCATGGCCAACGTCGAACTCTACCACGTCCTCGAAGCCCTCGCCGGCCTCCCGCTCGACATACAATTCATCAGCCTCGGCGACATCGCCCAAAACGGCGTCCCGCGCGGCGTGCGCGCGATCATCAACTGCGGACGCGCCGGCACCGCATGGAGCGGCGGCGCGCATTGGGCCGACCCGCGCGTCGAAACCGCCATCACGCAATACGTGCAACGCGGCGGCGGCTTCATCGGCATCGCCGAACCCGGCGCGCTCCCGCAACCCGGACAAAACTTCCGCCTCGCCCGCGTCCTCGGACTCGACCGTGACAACGGCGAACGCCTCGCCAATGGCCGTTACAAATACGATGCCCCCGCAGCCGAAATCGCATCGCGGCACTTCATCACAACGGAACTAGCGAACCCCGCCGCCCCCGATTTCGGCCCGAAGGAAATCGACAGCATCCACGTCTTTGGCCCCGACACGCAGGTGCTCGCCGAGCGTGTTGGCGAAAGTTCTCCGCGCCTCGCCACGCACGCCTTCGGCAAAGGCCGCGCGGTTTACATGAGCGGCTTCAAATTCACCTGTGAAAACACGCGCATGCTGCACCGCGCCCTCTTCTGGGCCGCCGCGAGTGAAGCCGCCTGGGGCAAGTGGCATTCGGAAAACTGCAACACCGAGGCGACGTATTTCCCAAAGAGCAAAAAGCTCGTCGTGATCAACAACGCCGGCGCGCCGCAGCAAACGCGCATCACCCTCGCCGACGGCAAAACCGCGAAGTCCGCCGACCTCGCCGCCCACGGCATCGCGATTCTGGACATGTGAGTCAGGGACGTGAGCCTCCAGTGTGCCGACCCCTAAATAATTCGGCTGATTTTCATGCCTTGTACCAATACCTGAAAATATTTATACTCTGATGTTACACAGCGCGCAGGGCCTGACTTTGTATCAGGCCGCGCCCGCGTGGGAGGCCGCACAGCAATCCGCGGCCTGACGCAAAGCCAGAGGCCCTATGCGCTGCGTAACATCACTTGGAATAAGTGGACTTCCGCCGCTTTTCCGCTGCGTTTACCGCTGCTTTTTGACTTGTGCCACCTTTCGTTACACGCATTTACTGCTCGCTGTCAGTTTTTCAACCAATCCATCCACCAACACCACACAGAATCATACCGCCAACATAAACCATTTCGCGTAGCTTCGGCTGCTGTCCGTATCGAAACGTAGGAAATTTCGAAAACCAAAGGACATCGCTGGAATGCGCCCCTGCATTGGGGCGCATTGAAAGCGTTCCTTTGGGGGCTTCTCCTACGTGCCCGATACGGGACGCAAGTAAATGCGTCCCTTTTTTGTATTCGGGCACCAAGGAAAAACCGCCAAAGGAACATCCGCAGACAACGGCAAAGGCACACGCGAGCCAATCCCAACGACCTTTGCCGTTATGCCCACCGTCCTGCTTTTCGGACGCGTCCGCGCCGCCGTGGCGCGAGGCGTCGTCCCGTTCATCTGCCAGTTCAGCACCGCCGTCGGCGAATTGCCCGCGCGTAATGCGAATGCGAAGAGAAGCGCGTCATGAGCGCCGCCGCCACCGGGAGCGCCGGCATCCCGCCAGCCCGCGCCGGCGCACCGCTGACGGTGCTCATGCCGGTGTATAACGAGGCGGCCACCGTCGCGACAGTGATCGCGCGCGTGCTCGCACAGCCTTGCGTGCGCGAGATCATCATCGTGGACGATTGTTCCACCGACGGCACGTGGGAGGCGCTGCAAAAACTCGCCGCCGGCAATGACGTCGCCAGTGCCGCTGGCGGCGGCGCCGCCGCGCGCGTGCGAATCCACCGGCACGAGCGCAACCAAGGCAAGGGCGCCGTGCTGCGCACGGCGGCGCGTTTTATAAATGCGGACATCGCCATCATCCAGGACGCCGACCTTGAATACGACCCGGCGGAATACGCCCGTGTCATCGGCCCCATTATAAACAACGAGGCGGACGTGGTTTTCGGCTCGCGCTTCATCGGCGGCGGAGAGCACCGCGTGCTCTATTTCTGGCATTCGCCGGGCAACCGCCTGCTCACACTGCTCTCCAACATATTCACCAACCTGAACCTCACCGACATGGAGGTGTACTTCAAGGTCTTCCGCGCCGATATTATAAAACAGATCGCGTGGCGGGAAAACCGCTTCGGTTTCGAGCCGGAAATCACGGCGCGGGTGGCGGCGTTCCGTCCCCGTCTGCGCATTTACGGGGTGGCCGTCTCCTACCACGGACGCACCTGCGAGGAGGGTAAAAAAATCGGCTGGCGCGGCGGTCTGCGCGCCTTGTGGGTGATTATAAAATGTGGGATCGGCGGGCGCGGCGCGGGAGGCGGCGCGTGACTATGCAATTCGGATCATATAAAAACGTATTGGCGCCGTTGATATTGATTTTGCTGGCGGCGGTGTTGTTTGGAAAATTCCTGTATGATCCCGGCTGGGTGCTCTCCGATTTTGGCAAGGATGGGAGCACGTTTTTCTACCACCGCTGGCTGCTGGCGCGGGAAGGGTTCGCGCACGGGTCGCCGACGCCGTGGAATCCCTGCTCATTGGGCGGAGTCCCGGCGCTCGCCACTTTTCAATATGCGACGCTGTATCCGCCGCTTTGGGTCGCGTCGTGGTTGCTGCCGCTGCCGCTGGCCATCAACTGGCTGATGTTCTCGCACGTGTGCCTGGCGGGCCTCGGCATGTTTGGCTGGTTGCGGTTTTGCGGCTTGCGGCCGGCGGCGGCGGCGCTGGCGGGCGTGGTGTTCATGTTGTGCGGGCCGTGCTTTGCCATGCGCCCGGTCGCGGGCTACGTGCATACGATGTCCCTGGCATGGGTTCCGCTGGTGTTTTGGGGCATTGACGGCTGGTTGCGGCAACGCCGGTGGCGGTGGGTGGCGCTGTCGGCGTCGTCGGCGGCGCTGCAAATTTATGCGGGTTACCCGAGCTTGTTTTATTTCACGGCGCTGATGGCCGGCGTATATTCGCTCGCGGAATTATTTTTCACGGAGAAAAAGCTCCGCACCGCGGCGGGCTTGCTGGCGATTTACCCGGTGGCGCTGGCGTTGGCGGCGGCGCAACTTCTGCCCGCCCTGGTGCACATGCCGGAATCCGTGCGCACGGGCGGGGTGGACGCCGCCTATGCCTCGACCAGTTCCTTGCGCTGGGAAAACCTGCCGCTGCTGGTGTCGCCGTATTTGTACGGCGGGCGGGTGTGGCTGGAGGAGGGCGCAGGCGCCTTGCGCTGGTGGGGCAACGAGCATCCTTATTCTTGCACGCCGTTTGCCGGGTTGGGCGCGCTGCTGCTGGCGGCGGGAGGGTTGCGCGCCGGCGCGTGGCGGAGAAACTTGGTCTGGCCGGTCATGGCGGCGCTGGCGCTGGCGATTGCCCTGGGGCCGCGCACGCCAGTGTTCGGCTGGTTGCGCGGGTTGCTGCCGGTTTTTCCGGGATGCGGTTGATGGGGTTGATGCTGGTATTTTTCGCGCTGGCGGTGGCGGTGCTGGCAGGCGGCGGCGCGGACGCATTGTTGCGCAAAATGACAAAAACTCCGCGCTGGTTGCCGCTGGCGGCGGCGGCGGCGGGACTGGCGCTGTTGATGTCCGGCCTCTGGGTGCGGGCGGGCGGCGGCACCGATGTTTTCATATCGTGGGCGCGCCACGTGCTGAACGCGCCCGGCTACGCGCACTCGGACGCGCCGGCGTGGTGGGCGCGGGCGGCAGCGAACGGTGGGGCGGAACTGATGCTGGCCGGCGGCTGGTTGCTGGCGTTCGGCGCACTGTTGTTTTTTCCTGCAAAAAGAAACTGGCCCGGCTGGGCGCTGGCGGCACTGACGGTGGTTGAGATGTTTTGCTTCGCGCGTCCGCTGATGCGCGGCTTCCGCGCGGAGTGGCTGGAGTATCCCGAAATTCGGAACTTTTTCGCCGCGCATCCAGGCGACGAGCGGCACCTGAATTTGGTCAACAAGGACTCCGCGCCGCTGTTCGGGCGCGAGAGCATCTGGGGTTTCGAGGAACTCGCGCTGCGGCGTTACGCCGACCTGCTTGCGGCCAGCCAAGGTTTGCCGCCGGAGCAGGCGCGGAGCGTGGAAGTGCGGCAAAACTCGCGCCTTTTCCAACTGCTGCGCGCGCGTTATGCCTTCGTGCCGACGCCGGCAGGCATCCGCGTGGTGGAATTGCAAACGGCGGATGCCGTGCTTCCGCGCTTCTCGGTGGTCGGCGGCTGGCGCGTGATGACGGACCGCGATGCGATTCTGCGCACGCTGGCGGCGCCGGATTTCGATTTCCGCCGCGAGGTGATTTTGGAAACCGTGCCGGACTTGCCGCCGGCACCGGCGACGGGGACGGTGCCGGCGCCAGCTCCGGAATATAAAATCAACGTGCTGTCATCGTCAGCCACGCGATGGGAAATCGAAGTCGGGACCAACGCGCCGGGTGTGTTGCTGATGACCGATGCCTACGCCAAAGGTTGGTGTGCCCGGGCACACCCTGGCAGTGCGCAGCAAACCTACGATTTGCAGCCCGCCGACTACGCCGTGCGCGGCATCCCGCTGACGGTGGCGGGTACGCACCGCATCGAAATAACCTACACCGCGCCCGGGTTTGCCGCCGGTTTGTTGATAACGTCGCTGGCGCTGCTCATGACAGGCGGCGCGGCTTGTGTAATCCGTTTCCGGAGGATGTCACAGCGCCTTTGGCAGAGGCGTTCGATTCCGGTTTTCTTGGACTGCTGGGCGGTGAGGGACCCGGCTAAAATGAATTCGCCAAAGAGAGGCGGAAGCGCTCCGGTTTGCGCAAATGGTTTGTCACCATTACGGCTGCCGCCGCCATCAACTTGATCGCTGCATAGACTCCTCATAAATTGCAATTTATTTATGGCCGAGTCCCCTGCATGCCCCGCGCGATAACGCTTCCCTATGAAACGCATCCGGACAAAAAACAGCTCTCCTCTGAAAGTTTTTTCATCGTCCAGACGAACTGCGGAACTCGAATTAATGTGCGAACGAAAACTGTAAAGAGACTATAAAAACAGGGACAGACTCTAGATTAGGCTTGCAGCGTGGCTGTTTTTCGGCGTTTGTTTTCGCATGAGAATCGCACGGATAAAAATTCATGGTGAGGATGCTGTTTACCACTGCATCTCACGCACCGTTAACGGCGAACGGCTCTTCGACGAGGACGCCAAGGAGATGTTCCGCCGGCAAATGTGGCAAATCGCCGATTACTGCGGCGTTTCCACTCTCACCTACGCCGTCATGGAAAATCACTTCCATGTGCTTGTCAGGGTTCCGAAAAAAGCACCTATCTCCGACGAGGAACATCTGCGTCGCTATCGCTTGCTCTACCCGGAACCAACCCGTTTCCAAACGGCTTCGCTGGCGGTTGTCGAAGCGCAGCTCAAGGCTGGCGGCCCCGACGCCGAGGCATGGCGCAAACAACAGCTTGCACTCATGAATGATGTCTCGGCTTTCATGAAGCTGCTCAAACAACGCTTCACCATCTGGTTCAACAAAACACACAACCGCTTCGGTACGCTCTGGGCCGAGCGTTTCAAGAGCCTACTCGTTCAGCCGGCAGGGCGCGCCGTTCGCGTCGTGGCTGCGTACATCGACTTGAATCCCGTTCGTGCAGGACTCGTCGACGATCCCAAAGACTACCGGTTTTGCGGCTATAGCGAGGCTGTCGCGGGCAGGAAAATTGCACGGGCGGGGCTTGTGCATGTTATCGGCGAGGATGACGCGCGCACCTGGCAAAGCGCGCACGAATACTACCGGCTCATGATTATCGGCAGCGGCGCCAAACCGCGTGCTGGCAAAGCTGCCGTTTCGGAAAATCTTTTCGAGGAAACGGTGCGCGCAGAGGGAAAACTGCCACTGACTACTGCATTGAGATGCCAGATACGCTATTTTACTAACGGAGGCATACTCGGCGGCAGGGCCTTTGTCGCAAAACATCTCACGCTCCTCCGACGAAAGACAGGGTTGCGACGCCGCAAGGCCCCCCGTGCCCTGCCACCCGTCTGCGACTGGGGCATCGCGAATGCGAACGGCGGCAGTGGCACAGCCGGTAACAGCGACGCGGACGAAATCATGGTTATGCGCACGCCACGACGGCGCACGCTTGC
>JAISGL010000488.1 GCA_031263125.1 Opitutaceae bacterium
CCGGGAGTAGCGCGGGCGTCTCGCCCGCGTCGGAGTTGGCATGGTTGCATGGGGAGCGGCGCTTCGCGCCGTCCACGGGCAAGATGCCCGTGCTACGTCAATCCGGCGGCTTCGCCGTCAGCGGGCGGGACGCCCGCTCTACTCCGCAATTGGCGGCTTGCCCCGTCCAGTTTTTGAGATGCGCCCTTTCCAGACACTCCGGACACTTTGGGCTTGTCGCGGGCACGCGGCGCATCACTGATCGGCCGGACAAAGCATTTATTCAAAATGGAAAAAATCATTCCTCTGATCAGCTCCGGGACGGAAGGTCCGCTTGGTATAAAACATCTTCCCAGACTTTGGCTGAAAACTTTGCTCAGCGCGACCGGACGGCTCCCGGAAGGCTACAAGGATATTCGTCCGGGATTTGATTATATGGTGTTGGAGGGTCTTGGCATCAATCCTGACTCCGCCCGCGATTTTATTTTCAAAAATCTGCCCTCCTATCTGTCTTTTGAACGGTGGATTTGCGGGCAGCCCGGCGTGGATGTTTCACGGGGGAATATTTCGAAAATCAACGGGATGCTCGCGGGCAAAATGAAAGCGCCCGGGGCACGGATGCAAATACTCAGGGAAAACGGATTGCCCGAAGACAGCCGGATACAGGATGGCATCATGCTGAATAATCTCGATGACTGGAAATCCGTGCATGAGCAGATAACAATGAGCAGATAACAAACTGATGTTACGCGGTAGCGCCTGAGGGCGCCCCTGGGAGCGCGGGCATCTTTGCCCGCGATGCATTTTCGAGATACACCAAGCGGGCGCACGGCGTTTCGCGGGCAGAGATGCCCGCGCTCCCAGGAACAGACTTCGCGTTGCCCCCAGGAACAGACTTCGCGTTGCCCTCGCCAATCGCGAGTGGCGAGCACCTCGCAGATGCGGTCGAGGAAATCCCAGGAACAGACTTGGCGTTGCCCTCGCCAATCGCGAGGTTCGGGTTTGGTTGATGGCGGAAGAATACAGCGGCGCCTTTTGAATCTCTTTGGCCGCGTAATATCAGTTAAATTCATGGTTCTTATTTTCGTTTACCGCGCGGGGAAATTTGAAAAATTCAACGACCAATAAATGAAAAGAAAACGTGTCATTTTTATCATCGGGCTGTGAAGGCTCGCGACTTCATCAAACAAACCATGCAACGCCTCTGTCCGCTTTTTCCCGAAGTCACGCCTGCGCAGTGGTCGCTCCTTGGGCGCATGGCGGCGCTGCACCGCGAGTGGAACGACAGGATCAATCTCGTTTCGCGCAAGGATGTCGGCAACCTCGAATGGCATCACTACGCGCCGTGCGTCGCCGCGGTGAAATTTCTGCGTCTCATGAACGGCGCGACCGTCCTCGACGCGGGCACGGGCGGCGGATTTCCGGGGCTGATTCTCGCGGCGCTTTATCCGCAGGCGCGTTTCACGCTCGCGGATTCCACCGGCAAAAAAATCACCGTCGTCGCCGACATCGCCCGGCGCCTCAACCTCCGCAATGTCGAGACGCGCCACCTCCGCGTCGAAACGCTCCGGAGCGAATACGACTTCGTCACCGGCCGCGCCGTCGCATCGTTGCCCGCGTTCGTGCAACTCATCCGCGCCCGCGTGCGAGCCGGCGAAAAAAACGCGCCGGGCAACGGCGTGATTTATTGGAAAGGCGGCAGCCTCGCCGCCGAGGAAGCGGCCCTCGGCATCGCGCCGTCGCACGTGCTTCCGCTCGCCGAGGCGCTTCCCGACGCCGAAAACCATTTCCACGAAAAATACATCGTACACTACCGCCAGCAGGACCTCGCCCGCGCAAAAGAGGGAGTGCGGGAGTGAGGGATAAGGGAATGAGGAATGAGGGAGTGAGGAATGAGGGAGTGAGGATTTTATCCCTTTCCTCACGCACTCATTCATTCCCTTATCCCTTATCCCGTGATGTTACGCGGTCGGCGGTTTTCGTAGGGCCTGACCTTGTGTCAGGCCGTGCTCGCGAAGGAGGCTACATTGGTAATTCGCGGCCTGACACAAGGTCAGGCCCTACGGGCTGCGTAACATCAGTTATCCCTTATCCCGCATTCACTCATTCCCTCACTCCCTCATCCCTCCTCTCCTCCCCCGGAACCGCATCGCAAATTTTTTTGCCCCGCCAGCGGAAACCCGCTTGCGTTGCGGGGCGATTGGCATTGTTAAGAAGCGTTTCATTTTCCATTTCACGATCTTTTCGCCACAGATATTTCCACGCACAAAGTCCCCGTTCGATGAACAAACCGTCCATCCTGATGCGCCTGTTTCCGGCATCGGGCCTCAAAATACTAAATTGGGGCCTCGCCGCGTGGACGGCAATTGTGTTCGTTTTTCTCTACCTGCCGATCCTTGTGCTGATCGTTTATTCGTTCAACGACACCACAAAAAAGACGACCTCGTGGGAGGGTTTCACGTTCCGGTGGTACGTGGAATTGTCGCAAAATTCCACGATGATCTCGGCGCTGAAAAACTCGCTCATCATCGCCAGCATCACCACCGTCGCGTCGGTCATCATCGGCACCGTCGGCGCGTGGCTTCTCCACCGTTACCAATATCGCTTCTCCAGGCTCATCCAGACGCTCGTGTGCATTCCGATGATCATGCCCGAGATCATCATGGGCATCAGCCTGCTCATCTTTTTCATCGTCCTGCGCATGGAGCTGGGCTTTGTCACCGTCACCATCGCGCACATCACCTTCTGTTTCCCTTTTGTGCTCGTGGCGGTGCAGGCGCGGCTTCACGGACTTGACCCCTCGCTCGAGGAAGCCGCGCTCGACCTCGGCGCGCGCCCCCTGCAAGCCTTCTGGCTGGTGATAGTGCCCTGTCTGCGCCCCGCGATTCTTTCCGGCGCGTTGATGGCCTTCACGCTCTCGCTCGACGAAATCATCGTCACCTTCTTCACCACCGGCCCCGCCACGCGCACGCTGCCCATCGAAATCTATGGCAAGGCGCGTGTCGGCCTCGACTACACGCTCAACGCCCTCTCGACCGTCTTCGTTGTCACCACGGTCGTCTTCGTGTTCTTCTCCGAATATCTCCGCAAACTCGGCGCCCGCAAATAACCGCCTCTGCATCTCACCATCTTCACCACTTCGCCGCCTCCCAGCCGCACCGCCTCACCACTTTTTTTCACCACCCACAACCATGAAAACATCCAGCATCATCACCATGCTCGCAGCCCTCGGCGCCCTCGCCGCCGGGCTTTTCTCCAGCGCGCTCCGCGCCGCTGAACCGAACAAGGAACTCAACCTGTTCGCCTGGTCGGAATACATACCGCAATCCGTCATCGACGACTTCACCAAGGAAACCGGCATCAAGGTCAACTACGAGACCTTTGCAAGCGGTGAGGAAATGCTGCAAAAAGTCATCACCGGCGGCACCAAGTACGACGTGATCCAGCCCTGCGATTACATCGCCGAAGGCATGATCAAGGCCAGGCCCGCCCTCGTGCAGCCCATTGATTATTCGAAGCTGCCCAACTTCGCCAACATCTCCCCCGATTTCCTCGGCCTCGCCTACGACCCGCAGCAAAAATACACCATTCCCTTCATGGTCAGCACCGTCGGCATCGTCTACAACACCGACAAAATCAAAGATGACATCAAGGGCTACAAGGACATCTTCCAGCCCAAATACAAAGGCCGCATCGTCACCGTCGACGACGGACGCGAAATGGTTTCCTGGGCGCTCAACTGCCTCGGCCTCGACATCAACGCCATCAACCGGGTCAATGTCCGCAAAGCCAGGGCGCTCATGGCCGGATGGGTGAAGCTCATCAAAGTCTACGACTCCGACAGCCCGAAGACCTCGCTCCTCAACGGCGACGTCGACATCGGCGTGGTCTGGGGCGGAGAAGCCGCCCGTCTCTGGCGCGAGGACAAAAAATTCAAATACGTCCTCCCCTCCGAGGGCGCGCACATGTTTGTCGACATGTGGGCGATCCCCGTCAACGCCCGCAACGTCGAAGCCGCGCACAAGTTTCTCGACTACATCATGCGCGCCGAAGTCGCCGCCGTGATTTCGCGCGCCTTCCCCTACCTCAACCCGAACCTCGCCGCGCAAAAACTCCTCTCCAAGGAAGACCTCGAAAATCCCGCCAGCTATCCGAAAATCGATATCAAGAGCCTCGGCATCTTCCGCGACGTTCCCGGCTCCGGCGACCTCACCGACCAAGTCTACACCGACCTGAAAAACTCGTCCGGATACTGACCGCGACTGACCGCGAGTGACCGCGACTGCGGAGCACTCGCGGAAATCCCAAACTCCAAACCCCAAATCCCAAACTCCAAAAAAGTCACAAATCTCAAATGACAAAATTTGAAAAAACACCTGCGAATCGCCCGCGAATCGCGCCTGCCCGCGGAGCGACGATTTCCAGGTCGCCGGACGAAGCGCCAGCCTCGCCCCTTGGGATTTGAGATTTTGCAATTTGAGATTTTCTGGGATTTGGATTTTGGGATTTGGAAATTGGGATTAGGAAATTGGAATTTGGAATTTTAATCCCCCCACTCTCGCCTCCGTGCTCCCGACTCACTTCTTCGCCCACGAATGCAAGCCACAAACGTCACAAACGCCACCAACGCCGCCACCGAACTTCCCACGACCGCGACCAACCACGCCCGGCGCCCGAAACTCTTCGGCTGGCTGCTCATCGCGCCCATGGTGCTCTGGCTTGCGCTCTTTGTTGTCGCCCCGCTCATCATCCTGCTCGTCTACAGCTTTTGCCAGCGCGACGACCTCGGACGCATCGTCTACCAGTTCACCTGGGAAAACTACGCGCGCATTTTCGATTTCGAAAATCCCATTTACCTGCGCACCCTCTGGCTCTCCATTCTCTACGCGGGCATCACCACCGCGCTCTGCATCGCCATCGGCTATCCCGTCGCGTGGTTCATTGCCCGCCAGCGCGAAACCGTGCGCAACCGCCTCCTCATGCTCGTCATGATCCCCTTCTGGACGAGCTTCCTCATCCGCACCTACGCGTGGATCACCATCCTCAGCCACAACGGACTCCTCAACGGCTTTCTCGAAGCCGCCAAAATCATCCCCGGGCCGCTCGAAATGATGTACACCCCCTTCGCCGTCGTCATCGGACTCCTCTACGCCTACCTCCCCTTCATGATACTGCCCATCTACGGCAGCGCGGAAAAAGTGGACGACTCGCTCGTCGACGCCGCGCACGACCTCGGCGCCGGTCCCTTCCGCGCCTTTTCCGACGTCATCATCCCCCTCACCTGGCCCGGCATCTCCGCCGGCATCCTCCTCGTGTTCGTGCCCGCCATCGGCATGTTCGCCATCACCGAACTCATGGGCGGCGGACGCCAGCCCATGATCGGCAACGTCATTCAAAACCAGTTTCTCAAGGCCCGCAACTGGCCCTTCGGCGCCGCGCTCGGCATCATTTTCACCCTCCTGTTCATCCTCGCCTACGCGTTTGTGCAATACCGCGCCTCAAAACAAAACCACAACCAATAACCACCCCGCCCGCGCCCGCGCGCCACCCGCGACGCGCCCCTCGCAAAAAACTTTGCAAACACGCATAATTTTAATCGCGTTTTTCCGCGCGATACCCTTTTTCCTCTCCTCAGCAATTCCCTTAAAAATACAACGCACGCCCAGAAATGCAGGCAAACCCGCAGCACGAAACACACGCACAGCCGCCCTACGACCCCGGAACGCCGTCCGCGCCTGAAGCCTCCGCCGCATCATGATCCAAATCAACGGAGTCACGAAACGGTTCGGAAACTTCACTGCGGTCAACGACGTGACCCTTGAAGTGCGCACGGGAGAATTTCTCACGCTCCTCGGGCCTTCCGGCTGTGGCAAAACGACACTCCTGCGAATCCTCTCCGGCTTCGAGCACCCGACCGAAGGCGCCATCCTCATCGACGGCGAAGACGTCACCGACCTCGCGCCCTACCGCCGCAACGTCAACCAAGTCTTCCAATCCTACGCGCTCTTCCCGCACATGACCGTGCGCGAAAACATCGGCTTCGGCCTGCGCATGAAAAAAGTCGCCGACGACGAAACGCGCCGGCGCGTCGCCGACGTCGTCAAACTCGTCGCGCTCGAAGGCTTCGAGGAACGCTACCCGCACCAACTCTCCGGCGGCCAGCGCCAGCGCGTCGCCCTCGCCCGCGCCATCGTTCCCCGCCCCACCGTCCTCCTGCTCGACGAACCGCTCTCCGCGCTCGACGCCAAGCTCCGCGTCCAGATGCAGTTCGAGTTGAAACGCCTCCAGAAACACCTCGGCATCACCTTCGTCTTCGTCACGCACGACCAGGAGGAGGCGCTCACCATGAGCGACCGCATAGCGGTGTTCAACAAAGGCCGCCTCGAACAACTCGGCGCCGCCGGTGAAATCTACCATCACCCGAAAACCGCCTTTGTCGCCGACTTCATCGGCGAAGCCAATCTCCTCGATGCCGAAATGATCTCGCGCAACGGCGTCACCGGATGCGTCCGCGTCGAAGGCGGCCTCGAACTCACCATCAGCCTCGACCAATGGCCCGCCGAAATGACGCGCGCCATCGTCACCGTGCGCCCGGAAAAAGTTTTCATATCAAAGCACCCCATCGCCGCGGAAAACGTCTTTGAGGCGCACATCACCGAGGAAGTGTTCCAAGGCGCGATTGACCGCCTCGGCATCCAGTGTGTCACCGGCACGACGCAACTCACGGCGCTCGTCGCCAACGAAAGTTCCCTCCAGGAAGCCTTCCACCAAGGCGACCGCATCTGGTGCGGCCTCCACGCCGACGACCTCGTGGTGGTGCGCCGGGAAGAGTAACCCCCTCTGTCATTTCCACCCCATTTCCAGCCCGGAAATATCCGGTGATACCTATGGCCCGATGTTACGCGTCCGCCGGGGTTTTTCGTAGCGCAGGCTGCCAAGCCTGCTTTGCCTGCCGCACGCCGCCGGGCGTTCGTTTTTTTTCAAACCGGGCGAGGCTTCGCCTCGTCAGCAGGCTTGGCAGCCTGCGCAACGTACGCACCGCATAACATCATTTAATAAACTTTCCATCTTCCATCTTTGGTTGCTGCTTCGCCGCCTTGGATAACATTACAGGCTTATCCGAAAAAATACGCATTGTTATTGAATATTATTACATAACTGATGTTACGCGACTGGCAGGGTTTTGTAGGGCCTGACCTTGTGTCAGGCCGCGAATTACCTGTGTGGCCTCCCACGCGAACGCGGCCTGACACAAGGTCAGGCCCTGCGCACCGCGTAACATCAGTTACATAATAACTGATGTTACGCAGCCAAAGAGATTCAAAAGGCGCCGCTGTATTCTTCCGCCATCAACCAAACCCGAACCTCGCGATTGGCGAGGGCAACGCGAAGTCTGTTTCTGGGAGCGCGGGCATCTCTGCCCGCGAAACGCCATGCGCCCGCTTGGTGTATCTCGAAAATGCATCGCGGGCAAAGATGCCCGCGCTCCCAGGGGCGCCCTC
>JAISGL010000040.1 GCA_031263125.1 Opitutaceae bacterium
CGCCGCGGTCTTTTCGCTGATGATATTTTCCCTCAACTTCCTCGGCGACGGCCTCCGCGACGCGCTCGACGTAAAAGCCTCGAAGGACTGAAGGCTCGCTTCGCTCGCAAATCCCAAAATCCAAGCTCCAAAAGAAAGTCCAAACTCCAAAAGAAATCCCAAATGCCAAAATCCAAACTCCAAAAAAAACCAAAATCCGAACTCCAAAAAAGTCTCAAATTCCAAATGACCAAATCCCAGGAAAACCAAATGCTTCGCCCCGCCAGCCGTAGCGCAGGTTGCCAAACCTGCCGACGAGGCGAAGCCTCGCCCTTTGGATTTTCGCATTCCCGTGATTCAGGATTTTTTTGGAATTTGAAATTTGGATTTTTTTTTGCGTTTGGATTTTGGCGTTTGGGATTTTTTTGCACTATGAATTTTAACCCATGAAGCGTTTCCTCCCATACTACGCGCACCTGAAACAAGTCATCTGGCCCTTCATCGGCGCCATCTTTTTTGGCATCATCTATGGCGTCGCCAGCGGCTTCGGCCTGCCCTTCATGGCGAGCAAAGTCCTCCCCGCGCTTTTTCCCGAGGACGGCGTCGCGCAGCCGCTCATCCTCATCACCCGCGAAAAACTCACCTCGCTCCCCGCATGGACGCACTCGCTCACGACATGGCTGCCCGACATCATCATCCCGGCGGCCAACGTCCTCGGCTTCGCCCTCCTGCTCCCCATCGTCACCTTCAGCATCCGCGGCCTCAGCCAGTTTTTAAACGCCTACCTGCTCAACTTCGCCGGCATCCGCGTCCTCGAAGCCGTGCGCGCGCAACTCTTCTCGCACCTGCAATTCCTGCACCTCGACTTCTTCCGAAAACACAAATCCGGCGACCTCATCAGCCGCGTCTCGGGCGACACCACGATCGTGAAAGGCGTCGTCGTCGATGCCACCAACGACATCCTCATCCAACCCTTCACGCTCCTCGGCGCGATGATCTACGTCACCGTGCTTGCGTTCCAAAAACCCGACACCATCGAGTTTCTCCTCAGCCTCCTCGTCGTCCCCGCCGCCGTGCTCCCCATCCGCTACATCGGGAAAAAAGTGCAGCGCAAATCGCACACCATGCTCCGACAGGCCGGCGAACTTAACTCCATCCTCACCGAAAGCCTCCAATCCCCCCGCGAAATCCGCGCCTACAACCTCGAACAACGCGAAGTCTCCCGCTTCCGCGAACAAGTGCGGAAATTTTTCCGCCTCCAGATGAAAGTGATCAAGTACGACAAGATGCTCTCGCCGATCATCGAAATCATCGCCGCCGCCGGCATCACCTTCGCCATCTACCAAGTCTACGCCTCCAGCCTCGATCAAACCGCCGTCGTCTCGCTCGTCGTCGCGCTCTACATGGCCTACGAACCCGTCAAACGGCTCGGCAACCTCAGCAACCGCATCAAGCAAGGCGAAGCCGCGCTCGACCGCATCGAGGAAATCCTCCACGCCCCCAACGAAGTCGCCACGCCCCCCGCCCCCCGCCCCATCCCCGCCGCCAAAGGCGACATCGCCTTCGAAAACGTCACCTTCGGCTACGACCCCGAAAACCCCATCCTCCGCGACATCAACATCACCATCCGCACTGGCGAAGTCATCGCGCTCGTCGGCGCCACCGGCGCCGGCAAAACCACCTTCATCAACCTCATCCCCCGCTTCTACGACATCACCGCCGGACGCATCACGCTCAACGGCGTCGACCTCCGCGACGCCGCGCTCACCGACCTCCGCGACCACATCGCGCTCGTCTCGCAACAACCCATCCTCTTCAACGACACCATCTGCAACAACATCCTCCTCGGACGCCCCGCCGCCACCCGCGCCGAAGTCGAAGAAGCCGCGCGCCGCGCCCAAGTCCACGAGTTCATCGCCACGTTTCCCGAAGGCTGGGACACCATGGTCGGCGAACGCGGCGACCGCCTCTCCGGCGGACAGCGCCAGCGCGTCGCCATCGCGCGCGCCTTCCTCCGCGACGCCCCCATCCTCATCCTTGACGAAGCCACGAGCGCGCTCGACACCAGCTCCGAATCGCAAATCCAGGCGGCGCTCGAGGAACTCTCCCGAGGCAAAACCACCTTCATCATTGCGCACCGCTTCAGCACGATCCGTCACGCGACCAAAATCCTCGTCTTTGAGAAAGGCCGCATCATTGCCACTGGCGCCCACGCTGAACTCTACCAAAGCAGCCCCGTCTACAAAAACCTCTACGACCTGCAATCCGTCACCGCCTGACCCCCCGCACCCACAGACGCCCACAAACGCTATCGCCCTTAAAAAAAGAGGGACAGATTCTCCAAATTAAGATTTGACACGGGTTATTTTTTAGTGATTATTTCCCGCATGAGAACCGCACGGATAAAAATTCATGGTGAGGATGCTGTTTACCACTGCATCTCCCGCACCGTTAACGGTGAACGGCTTTTCGATGAGGACGCCAAGGAGATGTTTCGCCGGCAGATGTGGCAACTCGCCGATTACTGCGGCGTTTCCATACTCACCTACGCAGTCATGGAAAATCACTTCCATGTCCTTGTCAGGGTTCCCAAAAAAGCACCGATCTCCGACGAGGAACACCTGCGTCGCTATCGTTTGCTCTACCCAAAATCAACCCGCTTTCAAACGGCTTCACTGGCGGTCGTTGAGGCGCAGCTCAAGGCCGGCGGCCCCGACGCCGAGGTCTGGCGCAAACAGCAGCTTGCTCTCATGAACGATGTCTCGGCTTTCATGAAGCTGCTCAAACAACGCTTCACCATCTGGTTCAATAAAACCCATAATCGCTTCGGCACACTCTGGGCCGAGCGTTTCAAGAGCGTGCTCATTCAGCCGGCAGGGCGCGCTATTCGCACCGTGGCTGCGTACATCGACTTGAATCCCGTGCGCGCCGGGCTTGCCGATGATCCCAAAGACTACCGATTTTGCGGCTATAGCGAGGCTGTCGCGGGCAGAAAAATCGCACGGGCGGGACTCATACATGTCATCGGCGAGGATGATGCGCGTACCTGGCAGGCCGCCCACGAATACTACCGGCTCATGATTATCGGCAGCGGCGCCAAACCGCGCGCCGGCAAAGCCTCCATTTCGGAAAATCTTTTCGAGAAAACAGTGCAGGCGGGAGGGAAACTGCCACTGTCCACTGCATTGAGATGCCGGATACGCTATTTTACCAACGGCGGCATACTCGGCGGCAGGGCCTTTGTCGCGAAACATCTCGCGCCCTACTGGCAAAAGACGGGGTTGCGCCGC
>JAISGL010000061.1 GCA_031263125.1 Opitutaceae bacterium
TGTGAAAAAGTTTCCGGTGCGATCATGACGTTTTGAGCCGCACATGGCGTCATGCGAAGGCGCGCGGCGCAAGGGGAATCTTAGCCGGGGTGCATCCGGGATTTTATCCGAGGGGAGGACTCGCTTCTGATGAGAGAGTCCCAAAGCGACCTTGTGTCAGACTGCGCACGCGTGGGAGGCCGCACAGGTAATTCGCGGCCTGATGCACTGATGCAAGGTCAGGCTCTACGTGCCGCGTAACACCAGTTGTATCTTTGTCCGGGAAATGGCATGGGGCCACCGGTCATGAATCCTTGGGATGTTTTTGCGCGGGGGATTTTTCGCGCACCGGGAGCGTGCGGCCTTCATGCCAGATGCCGTCAAGGCCGACGATGCGGGGGAGCTTGGGTATGCCATACTCGCTGTTCTGCATGGTGTTCGCGAGCAGTTCGATGGCCGCCGCGCCTATGTCGCTTTGACGTTGGTTGATGCCGGAGATTTCCTCGTCGGTTTCGTTGCAGTCGAGCATGATCAGACCTATGTCGTGGCCGATTTTGTAACCTGCGGCGACGAGCCAGTCGTGAGTGTCGTGCCGCAATGAGATGACCGCGTCCACACGGTGTTTTTTCATCCAGTCGAGCAGTGTTTGGCGGCTGAAGGTGTCGTCCGCGTAGAGGAGCGGCGGCACGGGGATGCCGTGGTGGCGGCCGTAGATTCCTGTCAGGTATCCGGCGAGGAAACCTTGATCGACCGCTTCGAGCGCGTGCTGGCTGAGGAGGATTCCGGGGCGTTTCCAGCCGCGCGCGTCACAGTTGTCGAGAACCATCCGCATCGAGCGAAAATGATTGTGCGTCACGCGATGCACGGGCACTTCCGAAAACGAATATCCGATGGTCACGCAGGCGAGGCGGCTCCAGTCGAGGTTGATTTTAAAATCATGGCCGGAAACCGGCGCGATAATGACGCCGTGGATGCCGCGCGCATCGAGGACTTGTTGCAGGCGGTTGCCGCGGCCCGCGACGGACGAGAGCCGGATGATCTCGGCGCGGTAGCCGAATTCCTGCGCGCGTTTCGACGCGCCTTTGAACATGCGCGCCTGATGATCGAGCTGGCCGGGGTGCATGGCTTTTTCGCGGGACACAATAAAGCCCAGCACGTCGCCGGTGGGCCGGTTGCGCCGGTTGCGCACGCTGGCCATGAGCGCATTGATGAGCGGGTTGGGGCGGTAGCCAAGTTCATGGGCCTCCTTTTGCACGCGCTGTCGCGTGGACGCGGCCACGCGCGTGCTGTTGCGCAGCGCGAGCGACACCGTGTAGGTGGAGACTTTGCAGTGCCGCGCGATTTCCGCGATGGTGGGAAACGTGTCCATGATGTCCGGGGCTTTTGCCGGTTTCGTAATCGTTTCCAGTGTCCGTGAAAATCACCCCGCCTGTTTTTGCCGTCCGGCGCGTTGCCGTCCGGCGAGTTGGGCGCGGACATCATCGGCCACGCGGCGCGAAATGGGATAGCCCGCAAACACGGCGATGGCGGCGGCAAACATGAGCGCGGGGATGCCGCAGTAGCACGCTTTCATGAGGAGCAGCGTGCTTTCGGACTGCGCGCCGCCGAGGTCGCGGTCGAAGCCGATCCAGGTGAGTATGTAACCGGAGAGCGCAAAGGAGAGCGCGATGCCGGTTTTGAAAAACCATGCATAGAGCGCGCCGAAAAGTCCTTCGCGGCGCGTGCCGTTGCGGAGTTCGTCGAGGTCGCATATGTCGGCGATCATCGCGTGGCAGAGCATGAAGATGGCGGCATTATCCACGCCGGCGAGGGCTGCGTTGATGAGCACAAGCCACGGGTGCGAGGGAGCCAGCACAAACCAGAGAACAATCATGCGGAACACCCCCCAGACAAGCGCCGCGATAAAGATTTCCTTTTTCCCAAAGCGCACGGACAGCCACGCCATGAGCGGAGTCATGCACATCGAGCACACAAGCCAGACCGTGGTGTGCCAGCCCACGAGTTCGGAGGCGATTTTGGTGTCACCATCAAAAAGATAATACACATGCACATAAAAGCCCAGCCCGTTGACCATGGATGTCCCCACCACGATCATGGTGAAAGTAACGGTGAGCAGCATGAAAGGACCGTTGGACACCGCGGCTTTCACACCGGCCAGGAACGAGGTTTTGGGCCGGCGTTTTTTGGGCGGGTCAACCACGGGAGGCGCCGGTGATGCCGGCAAGGCGCGCTCCTTCACGAGCAGCACGGGCATCAGGCCGAAAATCAACAATATCAATCCCGCGCCCATGCCGACGCAGCGGACGCCTTCGATGGTGTCGGCAAACATGTCGCGTTGTGTGAACCAGTACAGCCAGCCGACGAGGATTTGTCCCACGGGGCCGAAGATGGAGGGGAACGCCATCAGTTTTGTGCGCTCGTCGTAGTTGCCGGCGAGTTCGTAGCCCATCGCGTACCACGGCACGGAAAAAAAGCCGAGCGCCAGATAAAACAAAAACGATGTCACCGCAAAATAGCCGAGGTATTGGCCGGAGGAGAGTCCGCGCGGAAACATCCACATCGCGGCGAAAAACACACCCGTGGCAAACGCGCCGCCGAGGACAAACGGCTTGCGACGGCCCCAGCGCGTGACGGCTTTGTCGGACCAATGCCCGACAAGCGGATCGGTGATGGCGTCCCACACGCGGCCGAGCGCGAGCAGCGTGCCGACGGCGCCGGGATTCACGCCGAGCGCGACATTGTAGACCGGCAGCGCGAGTTGCTTGGGCGCCTGCTTGGCCGTCATGACCGAGAGATTGCCAAGTCCGTAACCGAGCTTGGTTTTGAAGGAAAGCGGAACGGAGGCCGTGTGGGTGTCTTTCGGGGATTCTGTCATGATGGAAAGGAAAAATGTGAATGAAGGGGAGGAGGGAAAAACAAGATGCACGGCGCGCGAACGCACGGCGCTGGCGCGGATGCTGGCGCGTTAACGCGATGGCGGGCGTGATGGTGCGGGAACGATGATGCGGGATATATTCGATCCCAGGCATGACCTTGCTCAACCCGCCTTTATGCTAACGCGTTAGCATCTGATGTTACGTGGACGGCACGTAGCGCAGGCTGCCAAGCCTGCTTTGCCTGCCACGCGTCATCGGGTGTTCGTTTTTTTCGAATCGGGCGAGGCTTCGCCTCGTCAGCAGGCTTGGCAGCCTGCGCTACGTGCCTGCTGCGTAACGTCAGCCGCATAACATCAGTCATATCTTGACCGGGAAATGGCATCAGATGCGAGCCATGCCTGATCTGGCGAAAAGGCATCCGAGTTTTTCATCCGGGATTTTTCATCCGGGATTTTTTCAGTTGCCGCATCGTCCCTCCGCGCCGTCTTCTAAACGGATGCACGTTTCGTTCAACCTCGCGGCGGATATCGACGCCGCCATGAAAACCGCCGCCGCCGCTGCGGGCATCGGCGACGCGGCCTTTTCCCCCGAAGTCCGCGCCGCCGATCCGCGCCACGGCGACTTTCAGGCCAACGGCGTCCTCGCCTGCGCCAAACGCGAAAAACAAAACCCGCGCGCCCTCGCCGAAAAACTCATCGCCGCGCTTCCCGCCGGCATCACCGCGCGTTACGACACGGCTGTCGCCGGCCCCGGTTTCATCAATTTCACCCTCAAGCCCGCCGCGCTCACCGAGTGGCTGGCCGCCTTCGGCACCGCCGGAAAACTTGCCGCCGGCGCCGCGTCCGCGTATGCAAACCAGACTTGGGTCGTCGATTACTCCTCGCCCAACACCGCCAAGCAAATGCACGTCGGCCACCTCCGCTCCGCCGTGATCGGCGAGGCGATCTGCCGCCTGCTCGAATACAGCGGCGCAAAAGTGATCCGCGACAACCACCTCGGCGACTGGGGCACACAATTCGGCAAACTCATCTACGGCTTCAAACGCTGGGCCGACAAAGACGCCCTCGCCCGCGACCCCATCTCCGAACTCGAACGCCTCTACAAACTCGGCAACGACGCCACGCCCCCCGGCTCGCCCGAACTCGAGGAAGCCCGCCGCGAACTCGTGAAACTCCAGCGCGGCGACCACGACAGCCTCGAACTCTGGAAACTGTTTTCCGAGGTCAGCAAAAAAGCCTTCGACGAAATCTACCAGCGCCTCGCCATCCGCTTCGATCACTACCTCGGCGAAAGTTTTTATAACGACAAACTCCAGCCCGTGCTCGACGAACTCACCCAACTCGGCATCGCCGAGGAAAGCCAGGGCGCGCTCGTCGTTTTTCATCCCGGACATCCGCGCTTCGCGAAACAACCTTTCATCATCCGCAAAACCGACGGCGCCGCGAACTACGCCACGACCGACCTCGCCACGATGCTCCACCGCGTCGGGCACTTCCACGCCGACGGCATCGTGATCGTCACCGATTTCCGCCAGTCCGACCACTTCGAGCAACTCGCGCTCACCACGCAAAAATGGTTCGCAAAAACCGGACGCCGCATGCCGCGCTTCCACCACGTCACCTTCGGCGCCGTGCTCGGCGAAGACGGCAAGCCGCTCAAAACCCGCTCAACCGACGGCACGGCAATCAAACTCAAAGACCTCCTCGACGAAGCCGAGGAACGCGCCCTCGCCGTCCTCCGCGAAAAAAACGCCGGGCGCCCCGAGACCGAACGTTTTTCCGACGACGAGTGCCGCGCCATCGCGCACCACGTTGGCATCGGCTCCGTGCAATACGCCGACCTCTCGCAAAATCGCTCCAGCGATTATGTTTTTTCGTGGGACAAAATGCTCGCGCTCGAGGGCAACACCGCCCCGTACCTGCTCTATGCCGTCGCGCGCATCCGCAGCATCTTCCGCAAAGCCGGCGTCGAACCCGGCGCGCCCGCATCCGAAGCCGGCGCCTCCGCGCCCGAAACGCCCGCCGAACTCGCCCTCGCCCGCAAACTCGTGAAATTTGCCGACGCGCTCCGCCTCGCGACGGATACGCTCCGCCCGCATTTCCTCGCGCTCTACCTCTACGAACTCGCGAGCGATTACAGCGCCTTCAACAACGCCGACAAAGTCCTCACCGACGACGCGCCCGTGCGCGCCCGCCGCCTCGCGCTCTGCGCGCGCACGCTCCTCACGCTCGAAACCGGCCTGCACCTCCTCGGCGTGCGTACGTTGAAGCGCATGTAACCAAATCGTATTTTTCCCGCCCGCGTGGAGGCACGCTTTACGAGCGTCCGCGATCGTGCGAAAACCACGCCGCGCAAAAACCACGTCACACAAGAACCACGCCACGCAAGAACCACGCCGTGCAAAAGCCACGCCGTGCAAAAGCCACGCCGCACAAGAAGATTTTCAATTTTTCCAACACACTTACCGATGTTACGCGACAATCAGTTTTTTGGCAGGACAGTCTCGCCGGGACCACCGGGACCGCCGGGACCGCTGCGTTCGTCTTCGTCGCCCGTGGCTCCCTGCGGTCTCGGCGAGACTGCCCTGCCAAAAACTGGCTGCTGCACTGGCTGCTGCGTAACATCAGATACTTATTGACGACGGGCGCGCGCAAAACGCACCCCTGCCAACGATGTCCCAGCACGAATATTACATCCGACAACCATCCGACGCCGAGTCGCACGGGCCTTTCACGCTCAAGCATCTTTCCGACCTCGCCGGCTCCGGCGGGCTTGATTCGAAAACGCTCTACTTCGACGCCGACACCGACCGCTGGCTTTCCATCGGCGAAGCCCCGGAGCTGGCGGCGCTGCTGCGCGAAAACGCATCCCGGCAAACGCCCGCCGCCGCCGCGCCATCACCGGTCGCATCCGGCCTCGTCACCGCGCTTCTTTTTGCCGGCGGTCTCGCGCTCATTTTCCCGGCGTTTCCGGCGTTCGCCGGCGGCGGCACATCCTCCAACATATCCGCCAGCACATCTGCCGCCGCCGCCGCGTTTTTGCGCCATCCGTGGCTCTGGCTCGGCGTGCTCGATCTCTTGCTGGGCCTCTGCTGCCTCGCGTTCGGACATCGCTTTTTCCGCTTTGTCCGCATTCGCGCGGGACTGGGAATCGGCTTTCTCGGCGCGCTCTTCTGGTTGCAGGCGGACACGGGCGCGTTCGTGGCGTCGCTCGTGGCGTCGGCCTGCCTCTGGCTGGCGACCACGCTCACGTCCCGAAACGCCCGCATGGGAAATGCAATCGCAGGCTTGGCAGCGTTCGTTGCGCTTGCATATTGCTTGCTCCCTTGAAAGGCGGCTGCCGGCCGCGCGATAAAACACTATGCGGTCACTAGCTCATCTCTGGAAACGCTCGCTCCAACTCTGCACGAAGGACATTTGGCAGCCCTCGCACATCGGGGAAAAATCCGTGCGCGGCTGGGCGTATGCGTTCCTGCGCGTCATCTCGATAACGATCACCGGCATCCTTGCCACGCGCGCCTTCGCCCGCGCCGCCGCGCTCAGTTTCACCACGCTGCTCAGTCTTGGGCCGCTCATCGCGCTCGCCGTGCTTGTCGCGGGCTTCGTGCTTCGCGACCAGGACCCCGACACGATTGCGACCAAACTCAACGATGCGATCAAGTTCGTCGCGCCGCAAGTCGACCAGTATGAATCGCTCCGCCAGCACAACCGCCGCGGCAACACCGCCCGCCCCGCGCAGGAAACAGCGCCGGCACCGGCAGATGCTGCCGCCGCCGCATCCGCTGCCGCCGCCGATTCTGTCGGATCGGACAGATCAGTCGGATCAGTCGGATCGGCCGGATCTGACACATCTTCCCCCGCGCCCGCGCAAACCGGGGCGGGAGAGCGCAAGGTGCGCCCCGAGATCGTGCGGCTCATCAACAATTTCATCACCAACGCCCGCTCGGGCACCATGGGCGGCATCAGCGTGATCACGCTCATCACGATTGTGATTTTTCTCTTCGGCGCGATTGAGGACGTGTTCAACGACATCTGGGGCGTGCGGCGGACGCGCTCGTGGCTGACGCGCGTCGTGTTTTATTGGACGATTCTCACGCTCGGCACGATTATTTTTTCCGTCGCCGTTGCCACGTTTTCGGCGTCGGCGTTTGAGAATTTCTTCCGCGAAAAAATTCCGCTCGGCACGCAAGTGATCGGCATGGCGAAATTTTTCATGCCCGCGGTGGTCGTGGCGCTGGTCATCACGGCGCTCACGCTTTTCTACCGCTACATCCCGAACACGCGCGTCTACTGGCGCGCGGCGCTGGCGGGATCGCTCACCATGTCGGTGCTGCTCGTGGGCAACAATCTGATCGCGTTCACATATTTCCGCCGCATCCAGATCACGCAAAGTCTCTACGGCTCGCTCGGCATCGTGCCGGTGCTGATGCTCGGCCTGTATGTGTTCTGGATGATCGTGCTCATCGGCGGTCAGGTGGGTTACGCCGTGCAAAACGTGCATTTCCGCAACAGCCAGATCGCGTGGAGCGCGCTCTCGCATGCGTGGCGCGAGCGGCTGACGCTCGTCGTGCTCCTCACCATCGCGCGCCGCTTCCAGGCCTGCATGCCCCCATGCACCGTCTCGCAACTCGGCGACACGATCAAGGCCCCCGCGCAAATCCTCAACGAGTGCCTCAACCGCCTGAAGGATTTGAAACTCATCTCCGCCGTGCCACCCTCGGCGAAAGGCGAAGCCGCGTCGGACTACCTGTATCAACCCGCCCGCCCGCTCAACCGCATCACGCTCGGCGAGTTCAAGGAACTCTTTGAAAACCTCGGCGAGGACCCCGCCGGCACGCTCATCGACCGCCTCGACCCGCTCGGCGTGAAATACCACGCCGAAATCGCCGCGCTGAACAAAGAGCCTTTTTTCACCAAGACGCTCGAGCAGCATTTTATCGAAAACCCCGTCGCCGACGCCCGCGATGCCGCCCGCCCGCCCGGCTCCCCAGCCGGCTCCCCCGGCGGGGTGTAATCCGACACGGTATAATCCGGCACGGTATAATTCAAAGTGATGACTGATGTTACACGGCAGCGCCTGGGAGCGCCCCTGGGACCGCGGGCATCTTTGCCCGCGATACGTTTTCAAAATACAAGAGGCGGGCGCACGGCATTTCGCGGGCAAAGATGCCCGCACTCCCAGGAACGGACTTCGCTCATCCGCTTGGAATAATAATTATCTACTTTATATTCTCCAAAATCAGATGTGTTTGTCCTGCCGCCCTCCACGCGCAGCTTGACCCCGCCGTGCGTTCCCTCAATCTCGCGCCCCTATGGTTATCAAACCCAAAGTCCGTGGATTCATCTGTGTGACGGCGCACCCGACCGGCTTCGGCCTCGCCTCGCGCGCATCAACTACGACGCCGGGGTTGAACCGCATCAACCGATGCCAGAGTAACCCTCCCCACGCACACGCACATCACCACCCATCATCGGCAAGTCCCAACACAGGTATCAAAACGTTTGGATAATCTTTGAGATTTGAATTTTGGAATTTGGATATTGGATTTTGGAATTTGGATATTGGGATTTGGATATTGAATATTGGAATTTTTCACCCATGCGAGCCGTCATCCAACGCGTCACCTCCGCCAGTGTCACCATCGACGGCGCCGTGCGTGGCAAAATCGGCGCGGGCATGGTGATCCTCCTCGGCATCGCCGGCACCGACACCGAGGCGAATGTCCGCTGGCTTGCTGAAAAATGCGCCGCGCTGCGCATCTTTGCCGACACCGAAAACGCCATGAACCGCTCGCTCGTGGACATCGGTGGCGGCGTGCTCGTCATCAGCCAGTTCACGCTCATCGCGAGTTGCCGCAAAGGCGCGCGCCCCTCGTTTCACCACGCCGCAAAACCCGCCCTCGCGCGTCCGCTCTACGAAAAATTTCTCACGCATCTCGCGACAGTGATTGGCCGCCCCGTGGCCTGCGGCGAGTTTGGCGCCATGATGCAAGTCGCCCTCGTGAACGACGGCCCGGTGACAATCATCGTTGATACCAACGAAGAAAAAGCCGCTGAAAAGTAAAGTGGCACAGGCACTCCGTTGCCGTCCGTGCCGCCCCTCACGATACTCGCGCCACCCTTCCCACCATCCGCCATTCCCCCCATTCCATTCCCAAACCGCCCGGACAAAATTGGCCGCGCTACTTTAGTCGATCCTGAAAAAGGCGTTTTATTCTAATATTCTTTCAAATTGATGATAACTCTGAAAGAAATGGGGGATGGCAAGACCTAGTCAAAACGATCAAGAAACAATAGACGCAGCACGAAAGATGCTCAAACAAGCCGAAACG
>JAISGL010000065.1 GCA_031263125.1 Opitutaceae bacterium
CCGCGCAAGGGCGCGCTGGAAACCAGCACAGCGCGTGCGCGAAGCATGTACGAAAGACACGCACGCGAGCCGGGACGCGTCACCTTGCAGGGAGCCAACTGCGTGAAAAAACAAAAAAACACTCCGCAGCATTTTCCTTGCCGAACACTTCTGGGTCAGGCCCTACAAAATCCTGCCGGCTGCGTACCATTCGTGGTTAAGATATGATGTTACGCGAAGTCCGTTCCTGGGAGCGCGGGCATCTTTGCCCGCGATGCGTGTTCGAAATACGGCAAGCGGGCGTACGGCGTGTCGCGGGCAGAGATGCCCGCGCTCCCAGGAACGGACTCACAAGAACGCGCTCCCAAGAACGGACTCACAGGGACGCGCTCCCAAGAACGGACTCACAGGGACGGACTCACAAGGACGCACTCGCAGGAACGGATTTTCAGGAACGGACTTCGCGGAATATCGGCTATTTCAGCTCGACTGTTTTTGTCACGGTTTTGGCGAGGTCGTCGGTCGTGAAATTTTTCACGTTGGTGAGGCGGGACCAGGCGGTGTTGGGTTTGGCGGGGGCGGGGAGGGCGACGTTGCGGAGCACGATGTTTTCGGCGGATTCGATGACGAGGGGCGGGCGTTCGTCGGGGGCGGCGGTGACGACTTCGATGTTGTGAAGCTGGAGATTTTTCACGTGGCGGGCGTAGAGCACGGTCGCGGGGAGAAGGCCGAACATGCTGGGTTCGGGATAGGCACTCTCGCGTTCGGGGACGGCGTAGGGGTCGCGTTTGCCTTGCACACCGGGGGCGCCGCCGCGCAGGAAGAAGGCGTTGACGAGGGTTTCGGGCTGGTCGGCGATTTGTTTCATCGTGAGGCCGCCGCGCGTTTCGACGCGGATGTTGGAGAGGCGGATGTTTTCAATGTCGTGGCCGGGGATGCCGCTGATGATGAAGGCGGGGAAGCGACCGTCGGCGCCGGAGGCGGTGAGGTTGTCGATGGTGACGCGGCGGATGGAGCCGACGGGCGTGCCTTTCGGGCCGCGGGCGCGGTTGCCAAGGCGGATGAAGAGGGGGGCGTTCGATACGTCGCGCATCGTTATGTTGCTGATGGCGATGTCTTCGATTTCGGAGCCGTCAACGCTTTCCAGGGCGATGCCGCGGGAGCGGTCGAATACGATGTTGGAGATGGTGATGTTGCGGAAGGGGCCGTTCGACTCGGTGCCGAATTTGATGCGTCCGGTGGGGCCGTCCCTGTCGGGCGAGTGTTTGAGGGTGCGCTGGCAGGTGCCGTCGAGGAGCGTGCCGAGGTCGTAGCCGGTGACGGAGCAGTTGGTGATGGTGACGTGTTCGGTGGGGCGGACGGCGCCGAGGGCGTAGGAGGTTTTCAGGACGATGGCGTCGTCGTTGGGGGTGTTGAGCGAGCAGTTGGAGATGCGGACGTGGCGGCAGCAGTCGATGTCGAGGGCGTCGCGGTTGGTGTCGACGCGGATGTTGTCGATGGTGAGGTTGTCGACGCCGGTGGCGAGGAGCGCGAAGTGGCCGCCGTGGTAGATGCGGATGTCGCGGAGGGTGACGTTGCGGCAGAGGCGGAGCGCGATGGTTTTGTTGCCGGAGCCGGCGGTGGCGCCCCAGCCGCGGTTGAGTCCTTCGCCGTTGATGAGGCCCTGGCCGGTGATGGCGATGTTTTCCAAGCCGTCGCCGTGGATGAGGGAGTTGGCCCAGTGGGAGTGGCCGAAATCCTGGTATTTGAGGTCGCCCCATTTGTTGGGTTCGGGGTCGTCGTATCCGGTGTCGGCGGCGAGGATGGTGGCGCCGGGGTCGAGGTGGAGCGTGATGTTGCTGCGGAGGCGGATGGTGGCGGAGAGGTAGGTGCCGGCGGGGAAGATCACGGTGCCGCCGCCCGCGGCGGAGGCGGCTTCGATGGCGCGGTTGATGGCGGGGGTGTCGGGGGTTTTGCCGTCGCCGGTGGCGCCGTGGGCGCGGACGTTATAGGTGTTGGGAGCGGAGGCGTTTGGTGTCGTGGCGCGGACTTTGGGCATGATGGAGAGTGTGAGAAGAATGGTGAGTGTGATGGCGAAGGATGGGCGCATGGGTGCGTGTTGCGGGGACGATGCGGCGTCGTGGCGGCGGCGCAAATCGTCGCGTGGGTGAACAGTCAGATGGCGCGGGGAGGGGGGGGAAAGGGCTGAAAGGCTGAAGGGCTAAAAGGCTGAAGGGCTGATGGCGGGGGGGGGGAAGTGACGGGGGGGATAGGGAGCCGGGGGGGGCAACGGTGTTGTTGCATCGGATCGAGCATTCGCATCGCGGACGATAAGGGTGGTCTCAAATTTGCTGTTTTGATGCATCACTGATGTCACGCGACCGGCAGGATTTCGGGCCTGACACAAGATCAGGCTGCAAAACCCACCGACCGCGTAACATCAGTTAATCAGTCACAAAATAAAAAAGGGGGTTGATTTTGAAAAATAAAATCATATCCTTCCGAACGGTTACTGGGCATGTGCAGTAACCGTTCGGAATTTTTCATATTTTATCCATATAACTGATGTTACGCGGCAGAGGTTTTTTGGTAGGGCGGTCTCGCCGAGACCGCCGAGAGCTACGGGTGACGAACACGGCGGTCTCGCCGAGACCGCCCTACCAAAAACTGGCTTCTGCGTAACATCAGCATATAACTGACGTTGCGCGACGCGCAGTGCCTGACCTTGTGTCAGATCGCGAATTACCTGGGCGGCCTCCCATGCGAGCACGGCCTGACACAAGGTCAGGCCCTACGAAATCTGCTGGCCGCGTAACATCAGTGTATCAGTCAGATGGGCGCTGTTGCGGAAAATAAAAAACCGCGTCCAGAGTTGGGCGCGGTTTGGGAAGGGCTGAAGAGCTGAAGGGCTGGAGTGGCGGGCGTTCTGTTTACTGGCTGCCTACTGGTTGCCGATGAGTTTTTCGACGGTGCTGTAGAATTGGATCGAGCGGTCGCGGTCACCGCCGGAACCCCAGCGGATGCTGATCCGGGTCTGGAGGTGATTGGCTTCGGCCACCTTGATTTGCACTTTGAGGTCGTTCGCGTCGCGGACGATGAGGGTGGACTCAAATTTGCTGTTTGGGGTGAAGGCGACTTCGAGGAGGCCGAGTTGTTTCGCGGCTTCGCGGGCGGCCTCGGTCACGGGCGCGGCGGTCGTGTTGTAGAGACCTTGGAACTCGCCGTAGTTGTAGGCGCCGACGTTGTTCGCGCCGTCGAGCGCGACGTTTTGGCAGCCCGCGATGAAGGCGAGGCCGGCGGCGGTGAGGAGGATGGCAATGATTTTTTTAAGCATGGTGGTTCTCGAAAAACTGTGTGGTTAAATGGTTAAAATGACGGGAGGCCGGAACACTGGGTGAATTGCGTGTATTTGTCAGCCGAGAAGTGCGGTTGTTGCAATAATTTGAGGCGGGCACGATTTTTGCGCGGATTTTTGCGCGGATTTTTGCGCGGGGACATTTTGTGGTTTTCGTTGTCAAGGGGCGGGATTTCCGGTTTCAAGGCAGCTTCCCAAAGCAACTTCTTTTTCGCACATCAACACACATCACACATCAAACGACCAATGGCTTTTTTTAACGCACACATCGGCAAATGGTCCGCTTTTCTGGCGGGGTTGTGGTTGTGGATGCTGCCGGGGTGGGGCGTGTTTTTGGGCGCGTCGGAGAGCGGGCAGGCGGCGGCGGTTTCGTCGGAGGTTGCCCCGGCGGCGGCGGTTGTCCCGGCGGAAGAGGGGAGCGCGGCGGTTGCGCGTTTGCAGGCGGAGTTGCCGGAGCGGAAATTTCCCGGCTTCGACGCGATTCTTCAAAAGGCGCTCGTCAACGGCCCTTCGATCATCATGCGCGAGTGGGATGCGGCAGCGGCGGCGGAGGACTCGCGCGGCGCGCGGGCGCCGATGCTGCCGAGCCTGAACGCCACCGTGAACACCGGCGTAACATACGAGCAGCGGCGCGCTCCGTCGGGGAGTTACGACCGCACGTTCACGGCGGTTTTGTATTCGGTGGGGTTTTACCAGCCCGTGTATCATTGGGGCGCGTTGAGCGACAATTACAAGATCGGGCAAATCCGGCGGGCGATGGCGGAGCGCAATATCGCGGAGACACGTCGCGTGCTCGCGATCGACGTCCGCCGCCGTTATTTCGACGTGATCCTCGCGGCGAATGGCCTGCGGCTCGCCCGCGAAAACATGACGCGGCTCGAGGAGGACAAAAAGAGTCTCGAACAACTGATCGCCGATGGCGCGCGCGCCCCCGCCGAAATCGACGGCGCGAACCGCGCGCTCGACATTGCGAGGCCCGGGTTGGAGCAGGCGGAAAACCAATTCGCCGCGCTGCGCCTGAGCATGGCGCAGATCGCCGGGGCGCCCGATGCGGAGTTCGGCGATCTGCCGGACGCGATTCCCGCGCCCGGCGATATTTCCGACGCGCTCGCGGCGCTGTCGGCGGGTGTGTCCGCGCCGCCTTCCGCGCAGCTCCAGAATGTTTACGACGGCATCAGCATCGAAAAACTTTCCTTCGATATCAACAAGACGCGCCAGTTGCCGAAACTCGGTTTCTCGGCGTCCGTCGTGCAACAGCCGGACAACTCGAACGTCCATGAAAAATCGCTCCTGACGGGCTGGAACGCGGCGTTCTCGGTCAACTGGAACATCTTTGACGGCTTCGCGTCGCAGGCCGCGAAACGCGCCTCGCTCAACCGGCTCCGCGCCCTGGAAATCCAGCGCGGGCAGGCGGAGCAACAGGAATCGTCCGGGCGCCGCGCCGAGGTGTCGCGCCTGCTCGTGCAATGGCGGCAGCTGCAAAACGACGAGCGCGACCTGGACCGCGCGCGCGGCGGCAGGGATCTCGCGGAGCAGGATTTTGCCGCCGGGATGACTTCGCAGCGCGCGGTCGACGACGCGCGCAACGGGCTGGCGCACGCCCTGCAAAACATCTACGCGGCGCGGGCGTCCTTTTATACGGAGCTGGCGTCGTGCCTTTCAAATCGCGGACAGGACCCGGCTGTGCAAAACAACGGCGGCCCCGGAGCGAGATAATCCGCGCAATATAAAATATAATAATTCATGCAAATATACAAATGAGATTGAAGCGAACCTTGATAATATCCGGCATCCTCGCGGTCCTGTGCGCGGGCGGCCTCCGTGTGTATTACCAGAGGCTGCCGCGCGCGGTTGTCGATTCCGTGAAGCGCGGCACGGCGACGCGCGTGGCGCCGGCCAACATACTCGTCACCGAGTCGTTCAGCATGGACATCAAAAGCGAGACGGGCGGGCGCATATTAAAAAGCGGCGTGCAACTCGGCCAGGTGGTGAAGGCGGGCGACATATTGTATCAAATCGACACGAAGGACCTCGAACTCGACATCGAGCGCACGGAGTCGGAATACAATGCGCTCAAGGACACCATCGCGCTCGGCTCGCCGAAACGTTTTGAAATCGCCGCCGCGGAGGAAGCCCTGCAAAACAGCACGCGCCTGGCCGGGCAGGGGCGCATTTCGCAGCAGGAACTCGACCGGGCGAAACGCTGGCTCGAACAGCTCAAATTCCAGCTCGCGAACGATGAAATATCAAACCGGCAAAGGCTGGAGGGCTTTGAGCTTTCCCTGAAAACAAAGCGCCGCGCGCTCGAAAAAATGAGCGTCACCGTGGCGAACGACGGCACGATTTCCGAGATCGGCGCGCGCGCCGGCGATCTTGTCGGCGGAGGGCAGGTGCTGTGCCGCGTGATTTCCAAGGAACGCCTCGTGCAGGCGCAGATCAGCGAGGAAAATTTTTCCGGCATCCGGCCCGGACTTCCCGTCAACATGCAGTTGCTCGGCTACGGCGGGCAGCAATTCAAGGCGTCGGTCGAGCGCGTGCTGCCAAACGCCGACGACAAGACGCGGCGCTATATCGCCTATCTGAAAGTTGATATTCCGGAGGACCGTCTCGTGCCCGGACTGACGGGCGAGGCGAGCATCACGGTCGACCAGCACAATGACGCGCTGATTGCCGACAGGCGCGCGTTGCTGGGCAATTCGGTTTTCACCGTGCGCGACGGACGCGTCGTGAAGACCGCCGTGAGCACCGGTTTTTCGGGGCTTGGCGACGTCGAGATTCTCGACGGACTGAAGGAGGGCGACGAGGTCATCGTGGACACGCCCGCGTCGTTCCGCGCCGGGCAGCGCGTGCGCGCGCGGAAGGCGGGGGAGTCCTGAGCCGCCGTCCGCATGTATAAACACACGGGGAATAGCATGGTATTATAGAGAGCAATGTATACGAATCTGAAAATCGCGCTGCGTTTTTTGCTGGCGAAAAAACGCTCCATGCTGATGAGCCTCGTGGGCATCGCGATGGGCGTGGGTTTTATCATTCTCACGCAGGCGATCACGAGCGGGTTCCAGGATTTTTTTGTGCGCACGATCATCGGCACCGACGGGGCGATGCGCGTCGAGGACAAGATGTTCCAGGACATGACGCCGTCGGTCGGCGTGGTGGACGACAAGGGGCGGTCAATCGGAAGCATGACCGTGGAGAGCAATCGCAAATACCAGGAGGGCGTGGCCGAGCCGCGCCTGGTGAGCGAGGCGATCAGGCGTTTTCCCGACGTGGCAAATGTGTCGGCGGTGTTGCGCGGCAACATCGGCATACAGTCCGCGACGCGCGAGGACGCGGGGCAGGTTTTTGGCGTGGAGCTGGAGGATCATCTGGCCGTGTCGGATTTGGGGCGCCAGATTATCATGGGCGGCATTGATGATTTTGGGAAATCGCCCTCGGGCGTGCTCGTCGGCTCGGTGCTTGCCATGCGCCTGGGGCTGAAGCCGGGCGATTCCGTGTTAATATCATACGCCGGGCAATCGACGCGTTACAGGGTGTCGGCAATTTATGAAACGGGCATCCGCGACATCGACAAGGTGCGTGTTTTTATGCACATGCAGGAGGCGCGCATATTATTAAACCGGCCCTACGGGGCGACGTATTTGCAGATCGGCCTGCGCGATATAAACAAGGCGCCGGAAATGGCGGGGCAGATTTCGGCGCTCACGAGCCACGTGGCGAAAAGCTGGCAGGAGCGCGAGCAGGTGTGGCTGGCGGTGTTTCAGTTTTTCCGCGTCATGGCGGCGATCATAGTATTCACCATCATCGTCGTCTCGGGGCTTGGCATGTTTAATACGCTTTTTATGATCGTCATGGAAAAGACGAAGGAAATAGCGATTCTGCGCTCGATGGGTTTTACGCGCGGGGACATTGCGTTTGTATTCATAATGCAGGGGGCGCTGGTGCTTGTCGCGGGCGTGCTTGCGGGATGCGGGATTGGCGCGCTGGCGACCTGGGCGGTTTCAAGCATGCCCATGCCGAACACGGGGCTTTTTGCCGCGGATCATATCGTCGTGGCGTGGCGCGCCATGCATTATATGGGGGCGACCGCGGCGTCGGCGGTTGTTGTATTGATTGCCAGTTTGCTGCCGGCGAGGCGCGCGGCGCAACTTGAACCGGCGGCCATTATCCGGGGGGCGTCGCAATGAATGCTGATAATGCTAATGCTAATGCTAATGCTGGTAATGGTAATAATAATAATGCCGCCGGCGCCGCCGACGCCGGCGAAATCGCGCTGCGGTGCGAAAAACTCGTGCGCCATCTCGGCGAGGGCGAGGCGCGCGTGCATGTGTTGCGCGGGGTGTCGTTTTCGGCGCGGCGCGGGACCGTGACGGCGATTGTCGGCCCGTCGGGTTGCGGCAAGAGCACACTGCTTTATTTGCTCGGTTTGCTCGACCGGCCCGAAAGCGGCGAAATATGGATCGGCGGGCGCGATGTCGCGCAGGCCGGCGACGACGGGCGCACGGCGATTCGCAACGAGCACATCGGCTTTGTTTTTCAGTTTCACTTTTTGCTGCCCGAGTTCAGCGCGCTCGAAAACGTGATGATGCCCATGAACCGCCTGGGACGCTGGCCGGTGGCCGCGCGGCTTGAGTGGGCGCATCATTTGCTGGAAGCCGTGGGCCTGGGGACAAAAACGCACCGTCTCGCCACGCAGCTTTCCGGCGGCGAGCAGCAACGCGTCGCCATCGCGCGCGCGCTGGCAAACCGCCCATCGGTCATTCTGGCCGATGAACCGACCGGAAACCTCGACGTGAAAAATTCCGCCCTCGTGTTTGATTTGCTGACGCGGCTCGCCAGGGAGCACGGGCAGGCCATCACACTGGTCACGCACAACCCTGACATCGCCAGCCGCTGCGATTGCATCCGTTCGATGCGGGACGGCGTGTTCATCGACTGAGACCGGCCGGCTGCCTGGCAATATTCCGTAAACCCTGCGTGCCCACGCCTGAAATGCGGAGATATTCTTTGCGGGCATTTGGATTCGATGCTATTTGTGTTGGAAAAATTATTTTAAACAGCACGCAGTCCAACTATTGCATTTCCTAATTTTATGAATACCAACGCATTAAGAAAAAACCACCACACGGGCGCCGGGGTGATTGCATTCACGGAAAGTTTTTTCCAAAAAATTAGCCTTTCCAAATGACCGAAAAGGCGTAAAACCGCTTCAACTCCAATAACTCATGTCAATCCTCAAAAACCGCACGTTTCCGGGCAACCAAAGAAATTTAGGCTTGTCTGGATACCCGCCAATACGTTCTCACTAGCACCAGACATTTCCGCGTGCGCATCAGTTTGTCAGTCCTAACATCCAGTAACAGAGTAACAGAACCTCTAACTTCCATGAAACCGATAAGTAAAATCAAGATCACCGGGCTCGCCATCGGCGTGGCCGCGTTTTTTGCATCTAACTTGATGGCTGTTCCGCAGTCCAAGAATTACCCGGAATACACGCCGGTCAATGAAGCTCACGTGACCACCACGACCACGGTTGCGCAGCCCGCGCCAGTCGCCGCCACGCCTGTGGCTGCTCCCGCGTCCGCGAGGCCCGCCCAAGTCGTCACCGTCACCCAGAGCACACCCGCTCCCGTTGTCGCTCCCGTCTCCACCGGGGCCATCGGCAATCGCTTTGACTCCAACCTTGTCACCGTTGAGAAGACTCTTCTCAGCGCTCCCGGTGAAGTCGGCGCCGACTACCAATATCGCGTCCGCGTGACCGCGCTCGCCGACATCAAGGAAGTCCGCATCACCGAGCACCTCCCCGAAGGCGCCACCTATGTCGGTTCCACGCCCGACGTTGCCAAGAGCGGCAACGACCTCAACTGGGGCTACAACACGATGTACAAAGGCGAGCAGCAGGACACCATCATCACCGTCCGCCCGAATCAGGAAGGCGACTTCCTGACCGCCACCAAAGTTTGCATCGACCCTGCGCTCATGCTCGGCTTCCGCGCCGGCGTGCCGCGTCTCGCCCTTGAAAAACAAGGCCCGGTCGAAGTCGAAGTCGGCAGCCAGTTCAACTACATCGTCAAGGTCACCAACGTCGGCACGGCGCCCGCCCGCGACGTTGTCGTTGTGGACACGCTCCCCGAAGGTCTCCGCGCCTCCGACGCCCAGTCCACCATCCAGGTTGGCACGCTCGCCGCCGGCGAGTCCAAGACCGTCTCCATCCCCGTCACCGCGGCCACCCAAGGCACTTGGGTGAACAGGGCCACCGCGACCGCCAGCAACGCCTCCTCGGTTTCCGCCGAGGCCGTCCCGACCCTCGTCCAGCTCTCCCGCATCAGCGTCGCCAAGACCGGCCCGGAACGCCAGACGATCACACGCGCCGCCACGTATGACATCACTGTCAGGAACGACGGCACCGGCACGCTCGAAAACATCACCGTCACCGACGATCTGCCGAAGGGCACCAAACTCCTCGCCGCCTCCGACAATCCTGTCACGCAAAACGCCAGCCAGGTTGTCTGGACCGTCGCCTCGCTCGCTCCGAGCCAGAGCGTGAACCGCAGCGTCACCCTCACCGCTCCCGAGCCGGTGACCGCCACCAACCGCGTCACCGCCCGCACCGGCAAGGGCCTCAGCGACAGCGCCAGCGCGACCACCGTCTGGGATGGACCTCCGGGCGTGCTGACCGAAATCGTCGACAACGTTGACCCGATCCGCGTCGGCGACCCCGTCACCTACACGGTCCGCATCACCAACCAGGGCGCCTATCGCGAAGTCAATGCCCAGATCCGCGTCATCTTCAGCGATGAAGTCTCGCCGATCAGCTGCTCCGACAAATCCGCCAACGTCGACGGCAAAGTCGTCACGCTGCCCGACGTGATCCTCAAGCCGCGCGGCGCCATCACCTTCACCATCCAGGCCAGGGGTGCGCAGGAAGGCGTTGCCACGACCCGCCTCGAGTTCAACTCATCCTTCCTCCCGAGGCCGATCACCAAGGACGAATCGACCTACGTTTATTAATCCAACCACAAAACTGATTCCGGAGGTCGCCTGTCAGCCCGACACGGACGACCGGCGGCCTCCCGGAAATCTTTTATTTTATATAACCAAACCAACATGAAACTGAGAACTACACTAGCACTCCTCACCGCTGCCGTCGGCATCACGGCGATCAACGCGCAAGCCCAGACCACCACCGAGTGGGAAGGCTCCGCCGAAGTCCGCTACACCACGCGCTACGTTTTCCGTGGCGACATGAAAGCCGGACAATCCATGCAAGCCAACGTTGAGTTTAATCCTGCCGCGGGCCAGGACGGCTTCTTCGTCGGCGGCTGGGCCAACCAGCCCTTCGCCTCCGAACGCGACTTCGAATTCGACCTCTACGGCGGTTACAAATACCACTGGGAAGGCTTCGAATTCACGGGCGGCCTCACCGGCTACTTCTATCCGGAAGCCAGCAACGGCGAGACCGACTACACCTACGAAATCTACGTGAGCGCGAATCGCGAAATCCTGGAAAACTGGGGCGCCACCGCCACCATTTATTATGATCTTCGCACGAAGGACCTCACCCTCGAAGCCGCCACCGGCTACCGCATCCCCTATCAGCTTGAGAACTTCCCGGCCACGCTCGATTTCAGCTTCTTCCTCGGCACGAGCAACGTCCGTGACAATCTCCCGGATGCCCGCGGCCCCGACATCAAGGACAACTACAGCTACTACGGCGCCACGGTCAGCACCTCGGTCTGGTTCACCAAGAACCTCCGCGCCATGATCGGCTTCCAGTATGGCGACACCATCAACCGTCATGAAGGTGTCAACGGATACCGTGATGGCAGCGACAACCTCTACGGCTACGCTGGCGTTGGTCTCAAGTGGTAAGCGATTTCAAGGCGGGGCTGACGCTTGTGTTTCAACGAGCGCAGCCCCGCTTTTTTTTTCTAAACCTCCGATTGATAATTAAGGCAGTCAGTTAACATCAAGAAAATGGCTTCCCGCAAAAGCAGTAAAAATAACACGCTCTATGCGGTTGTGCTCTTATTGTTATTGCTCCTGGCAGGCTGGCTATTCTGGAAAGTCATGGCGCCCACCGCGCCCATGCAATCCCCCGGCCAGCAAACCGCGACAGCCTCCACGCCTGCGCCTGTGCCTTACCCGACAGTCCCGGCCAACTACGCGCCGATACCCAGTGTGAGTTTTTCGATGCCACCGGAATCGCCCCGGCGAACAACGCCTCCCGCGTCCCAAGCCGCCCCGGCGCAACCGCGCTCTTCCCAACAGGGAGCCACCGCTCCCGCCACGACGCCATCGCCGGCGGACGCGGGCGCAAGCGCAAGCACGTCTTCCAGAAGAACTGCATCGACCGCATCGTCCGGCGCATCGGTGCCGGCAAGATCGCCCGCCCGCGCCACGACATCCGCCGCGACAACGCAATCCCCAATCCTCAGCGCGCCCACCCGTCCGACGCGCCCCGCCGCCGTCCCCACCGCGATGCCCGGCAGCCCGATTACCGGCATGGCAATCATACGCGACAAACAGTACGACTCAAACACCGGACGCTGCTATCTCATCTGTGTGAGCGACCGCACCAGTCTCACCTACGTCTACGAAGTTGACCCCGCCACCTTCAACGAAGCCAGCATCGACCTGATGTATAATCCCGCAAAAGTGGCCGGCTGGAAATTTGTAAGCAGCCAGTAAATCGTTCATGTGCAATGAACTCTGTTTCGCCGCCATATCCTCCCCGTTTTTGAGGGCGCTTCAAATGAAGCGCCTTTTTTTTTGCGGGCATAAGGGATTAAAACCCAGCGTATTGCGAATGGGTTGATTTAACGGATTGGTTTTTCCGACTTTTACAATACCGGCTTGATGCCGCCCAAAACCGCCTGGTTCCCGCAATTCTCCCCCGTTTTTTGGATTTGCGTTGGACAGCCCGCGGGGTTGCCCTCCGTTCACCGTCATCAACCCGAGTTCCGCAGTTAACAATCTTGGAGCAGTCGTGAGCACCCACTATCAGCATTCGAGAAAAAACTTTATTGCAAAACTGGTTTGCCTCGGCGCAGCGACCGGCGTGTTGCCCGGCCTGACCGCGCCCGCCGGACGTTCCGAAACCGCGCGTCCGGCCAACGCCGACACCAACGCCGCCGCCACCGCCCGCAAAAAACCCATCGTGATTCGCACCGACGCCCGCTCCATCGCCCGCACTGACCTCGGCTGAAAAAAGGCGCCGCGCGCGCGCCTGTCCGCGCGCGCCTGTGCGCCATTCCGCATTCCCAATTCCGCATTCCGCATTTCCAGCATGTCTCAACTTTTCCCCAAGTCGGCAAACAGGCTCCCGCTTCGGCTCATCATATTTCTGATCGTGCTCGCCACCGTCGTCACCACCGCCACCACCTACTACGCCACGCCCAAATACACGCGCGTCGGCTACGCGCCCGTGCAACCCGTGCCCTTCTCGCACGCGCTCCACAACGGCCAGCTCGGCATCGACTGCCGCTACTGCCACAGCAACGTCGAGAAAACCGGTTTCGCCAACATCCCCACCTCGCAGACCTGCATGAACTGCCACACGGTGATCAAGCCCGACAGCCCGCTCCTCGCCCCCGTGCGCGCCAGCCACGAGTCCGGCGACTCCGTCCCCTGGATACAAATCCACCAAGTCCCCGACTACGTTTATTTCGACCACTCCGTGCACATCAACCGCGGCGTCTCCTGCGCCGAATGCCACGGCCAGATCAACGAAATGGAAACCGTGCGCCACGAAAAATCCCTCGCCATGGGCTTCTGCCTGGACTGCCACCGCAACCCCGCCCCGCAACTCCGCCCCCTCGACAAAATCACCGACCTCAACTGGACCCCCGCGCAAATCGCCGGGCACGACAAATGGGCCGCCGGTTTCATCGCCAAAAACAAAATCGCCCCCCCGCAAAGCTGCACCGGCTGCCACCGCTAAAATCAAAAAAACATCAGCCCGCTCCGTCAGATCAGCCCGCTCTGTCCGCTCCGTCCGATCAGTCAGATCAGTCAGATTACCAAACCTTCCGCCGCCGCCATGAAACGCCAGCCGCTCTCCTCCGAACAACAAGCCTCCGCGCCCGAAGACGCCGACCGCCGCGATTTCCTCAAACTCATGGCCGCCGGATTCGCGCTTGGCGGCGCGGGACTCGCCGCCGGCTGCCGCCGCCCCGAAAAGAACATCCTCCCCTACGGCAAATCCGTCGAAGGCCTCATCCCCGGCGCGCCCTCCTATTACGCCAGCGCCATGCCCCTCCGCCGCGCCGCGATACCCATCCTCGCCGAAACGCACCAGGGCCGCCCCGTCAAAATCGAAGGCAACCCCACCTACGCCCCCTGCGGCGGCGCGACCAACGCCATCGTGCAAGCCAGCGTCCTCGACCTCTACGACCCCGACCGCGCCACCGGGCACACCATCGACGGCGCCGCCGCGTCCGCCGCCGCGCTGCAAGACAAACTCGCCGCCATCAGCAAAAC
>JAISGL010000242.1 GCA_031263125.1 Opitutaceae bacterium
CCCACCCTCATCCCTCACTCCCTCTTCACTCCCGCCCCCCTCCCCTCTCGACGCGGTCCGCCCGTTCCTCAAAACCAACAAACGCGGCACCGGCGTCTCCGGCGAAGTCGGCTACCTCGCGTATTCCCTCGACCAAAACGAAACCGAGTTTGTCGCCGCGCTCACCGACGCCGGCCTCGTCGTCCCGCCCGACGCCGGCGCCAAACCCACCTTCGTCGAACACGAAGGCGAAATCTTCTGGTTCAACTTCTACGAAAAAGACGGCGTCACCTCGATCTGGCTCAACGCCAAACCCGCCAAAGCCAGAAAAAAAACCGAACGCGCCCCCCGCCCGCGCACCAAAAACAAACCCCAACCCGCCACCCCCGCCGAACCCATCGCCTCCATCAATCCCGCCGCCCCCGTCGAACCCGTCGCTCCCGTCGACCCTGCCAAACCTTCCGCTCCCGCCGCTCCCGCCGACGCTCCTACCGCTTCTGCCGCTCCCACCGACCCCATCGACCCCGCCGAACCCGCCGAATAACTCAAACACCCAAACACCCCATGCGCATAACCGGCGGCAAAGCCCGGGGCATCCCCCTCACCGTCCCCAAAGGCGATGCCGTCCGCCCCGCGACCGACGCGCTCCGCCAGTCCGTCTTTTCCAGCATCGCCACCCGCATCCCCGGCGCGCACATCCTCGACCTCTGCGCCGGCAGCGGCGCCTACGGACTCGAAGCCATCAGCCGCGGCGCCGCCACCGGCATCTTCGTGGAAAAAAGCCCCAAAGCCGCCGCCTGCCTCCGCGCCAACATCGCCGCCGTCTGCAAAAGCGCCGCGCACGACGCACGCGCGCTCCACCTCGCGCAATGCGACCTCGCCGCATGGACCCCCGCCCCGGACGCCCCCCCCATCGACCTCATCTTCATCGACCCGCCCTACGAAAACATCGACCGCATCGCCCCCGTCTTCTTCGCAAAACTCCCCGCCTGGCTCGCCGCGAGCCGCGACCCCCTGATCGTCTTTGAAATGCCCGGCGCCCGCGCGCCCGACGCCCCCCCCGGCTGGCGCCTCGCCCGACGCCTCGGAGGCAAAAACCCCCGCCAACCCGCCGCCACCCTTTACCTCCGCGAATAGCGAAACTTCCCCCACTCCCTCCGCCCCCTCTCCCCCCTCCGCTTCCTCCACTCCCTCCGCCCCCTCTGCCCCCTCCGTCCCCTCCGTCCTCCCCCCCCGCGCCGCTTTTTCTCGCCGCCCACCCCGCTTCCCCTCTTTCTTTCCACGTGGCCAGGAAAAAAAAACGCTTCAACGACCAACCCTTCCGCTATCACGAGGAAATCGAACTCGACATCCACACGCTGACCAACCTCGGCGCCGGACTCGGCCGCGTCGCCCTCCCCGGTGACGCCGGTGCCACGCCCACCTGGGTCGTCATGGTCCCCTACGCCCTCCCCGGCGAACGCATCCGCGCCCGCGTCTTCCGCAACCACAAAAACTACTCCGAAGCCGACCTCCTCGAAATCCTCACCCCCTCGCCCTGCCGCATCGCCCCGCGCTGCCCCCTCTTCGGCCGCTGCGGCGGCTGCCAGTATCAAAACCTCGAATACGCCGGCCAACTCGCTTGGAAACGCCGCCATGTCGAAGAACTCCTCCGCCACATGGCCGGCATCGAATTCCCCGTCTCCCCCGTGATCGGCTCCCCCCGGCAATACGCCTACCGCTCCAAAATCACCCCCCACTTCAACGCACCCAAACCCGCCACGCCCAAACCCACCGCACTCAACCTCGCCGCACCCAACCCCGCCACACCTGACCCCGCCACGCCCAACCCCGCTGCTCATCAGGCAGGCTTGGCAGCCTGCGCTACGGAAACTGCCGCACCCAACCCCACCACACCCGACCACGACACACCCAACCCCGCTGCTCGTCAGGCAGGCTTGGCAGCCTGCGCTACGGGAACCACCGCACCCAACCCTGCCGCACCCACCCCCACCGCATTCGAACCCGACACACCCAATCCCGCCGCACTCGAACCCACCGCGCCCAACCCCACCGCACCCAACCCCGCCGCCACCGCGGAATTCCCCATTGGCTTCCTGCGCCAAGGCACCCGCTTCGACCTCCTCGACGTCCCCCGCTGCGACATCGCCACCGACGCCATCAACGCGCGCCTCCCCGAAGTGCGCGCCGCCGTCCGCGCCCGCGCCGCCGCGGGCGGATTCGCGCGCGGAGCCACGCTCCTGCTCCGCGACGCCGGCGGCGAAGTCACCACCGATCACGACCGCGTCATCACCGAACGCGTCGGTGACATCACGCTCCACTTCCTCGCGCGCGATTTTTTCCAAAACAACCCCGGCATCCTCCCCGCCTTCACCGGCTACATCCGCGCGCAAGCCGCCGCCACGGGTGCGCGCCACCTCGTCGACGCCTACTGTGGCAGCGGACTCCTCGCGCTCACCACCGCGCGCGCCTTCGAACGCGTCTCCGGCATCGAAATCAGCGAAACCTCAATCCGCTTCGCCCGCGAAAACGCCGCCGCGAACAACATCACCAACGCCACCTTCCGCGCCGGCGACGCCTCCGCGATTTTCGCCGGACTCGATTTTCCGCCGCGCGACACCGTCGTCGTCATCGACCCGCCGCGCAAAGGCTGCGACGAAAAATTCCTCACCCAACTCCTCGCCTTCGCCCCGCGCGCCGTTGTTTACGTGAGCTGCGACCCCGCCACGCAAATGCGCGACCTCGCCCGATTCACCGCGCACGGCTGGAAGCTCACCGCCGTCCAGCCCTTCGACCTTTTCCCGCAAACGCGACACCTCGAATGCGTAATTACGCTCCACTCGCCCGCGCCGCCATGATTCCACACACCGAACGACACCAGGCATCGGCCAAGGCTCGCGCACAACGCACCTTCGCCATGCCTCGCAAGTAACATCACGCAGATTGTCGGATGGCAGTGAGATCAAAGCCGGGTGTTTTTGCCTTTCTCTAAAAAGAATGAAACACCGTGAACAGCACCTCAACCGACTGCAAAAAAGCAATGCCTGCCCCCGTTGGTTTCCCCTGACAATTTGAAGACACGCCCTGGTATTCAATAATATGTCTTTTTTCGTATTAAACCGCTGCGAAGATCATAGGAAAGATAATGTGAATTTTCATGCGTTATGGGATACTAAAATTGCCCGAAATCCGGCGATGGAAATTGCCCTGGGAAAAAAAACGGCCATGTATGGCAACATGCCTGCCGAAACCGTTTCCGAATCGCAATCCGTCCTGCAAATCGCAAGGCCCGTCCAGCAATCGCGGCACATCGCCGTGTATTGGGACTTTGAAAACATCCATATCGAATGCTCCCGCGCGCTCGGCTTGGTGCCCGCAAAAAACGCCATCCAGCCGCACGCGGTGGACGTGGAGTCGCTCATGCGTTACTGCAAAAGCCTCGGCATCGTCTCGCTTTGTCGCGCCTACGCCGACTGGCGCAATCTCGCTGTTTACACGGACGATCTGCTCTCGCACTCCATCCAGCTCGTCCAGATGTTTTCCCACACGCACCTGGGGAAAAACAGCACGGACATCCAGATGTGCCTGGACATCCTGACCGACAACAACACCTTCCCGCACATTGACACCGTGGTCATTGTCACCGGGGACAGCGATTATATTCCATTGATACAAAAACTCCGCGCGCGCGGCATCTACGTCATCGGCATCGGCGTGGTCGGCAGCACCGGTTACTACCTGCCCAAGGCGTGCGACGAATTCAAATTCTACCACAACATCGCCAAGCAACCGCCGGTCGCGCCCGCCGGTGCGGACATTGCGGCGCTCGCCTCCGAACCGGCCCCGCCCGCGGAAACCGCGCCAAGCGACCCGGCGCCGGAATCCATTGAGACCTCGCCTCCGGACAGCGCCGACCTGAACAGTGTCATCAAACTTCTGGAGGAGGCCTACAACCAAGCCGCCGGGGAACAGGGCGAGAAGATCACACTCGCCAGTTTGAAACCCATCATGGTGCAGATTGACCCGGCCTTCGACCCCGCCAACTTCGGATACGAAGGGCCAGGCGCGTTCAAAAAACTCATCGCGGCCATCGGCGGATACACCGTCGAGGGACATCATATTTGGAAAAACAAAGAGGCCAGACAGCACAAATTCAGCCGCGAAATCCTCGACAAATATAAAGTCGGAACCGTGGTCGAGGGACCCATCAACCAAATCATGCCCATCGGCATGCTGGTGTGGCTTGAAAAAGGCATCACCGGCATCGTCAACACCCCCAACATCAGCTGGGAACTGACGCCCCCGGACTACAGACTGGGCGATAAAATCAAAGCCAAAGTCATTGACATAAACGCAGAGCAGCAGCGCATCGGCCTCAGTATAAAACACCTCCTTGACAACCCCTGGGCGGACCTTCTGGAAAAATACAAGGTGGGCGACACCATCAAGGGCGAGGTCATTGATTTGCGGCCCGCCAACGCGTTCATCCGGCTGGAAAATGCCATCACTGGCATCGTGCATGTCTCCAACATAAGCTGGGAGTTTGTCAGCAACCCGTCCGACGAGCTTAAGGTCGGGCAGATCATCAAGGCGAAAATCATTGCCATCGAACCCAACATGCGGCGGGTCAGCCTGAGCATCAAGCACCTCGCTCCCGACCCGTGGGAGCACATCCACCACAAATACCGCGTCGGGCAGAACGTCCGCTGCGCCATAATAAGCCAGAACAATTATGGATATTACGTCCGGCTGGAAAAAGGGCTGGTCGGCTTCCTGCCCGATAAAAAAGCCCGCGAACCTTATCAGGCCGGCCAGCAAATCGAGGCGGAAATCACCGCGATATTGCACGACAGCCGCAAAATTTTCCTGGACCCCATTCCGACCCTGAAAAATTCCCTGCCCATACCGGACTTCGAGCCAGGGAAACCGTAGGGTATTCTTCGTTCAATGGATGCTCTCAAGAATAATGTATTTGATATTAACTGATGTTACGCGGCTGCGTAGGGCCTGACCTTGTGTCAGGCCGCGAATTACCTGTGTGCTCTCCCTCGCGGGCGCGGCCTGATACAAGGTCAGGCCCTACAAAATCCTGCCGACTGCGTAACATCAGATATTAAGGAAAGACGGGAGCAGGACAATATTCATGGCTGGAATGACTGGTACATGTTTTAACCGACAACCAAAACATCACTCCGCATCTAAATAAAGAATGGTTAATATAATATTGGAATATCGCTCAAGCCGGCAATCCGATCAGCCACAAAAAATCCCCAAAAAACCAGTGCGGCGAAGCCGCAACCAAATCAATCAAACAAACAAAAATTTCAACCGCAGATGGACGCAGATAAACGCAGATACCAGACCCAATCATTTCAAAAACCAGCGCTTGCGAAAAACAACCTGCATAACCTGCCGGATAAACTCCCGCCAACAATTCCGGCATCTGCGTTTATCTGTGTCCATCTGCGGTTAAATTTTTGGTTTGATTGATTTGGTTGCGGCTTCGACGCGCTGGGTTTTTTGTGGCCATGACGATTGGGTTTCTTTCCGCGCCTGTTCCTTTGCTTGAAAACCAAACGATGTGGCTGGCGCGCGGCTGGCGCGCTTTCAGCACTCATGACTTTTCACTTCCCCCCAGCCCGATGGGCTGGTTGTCCGTCCCGCGCGAAGTTTGCACAACATGCGCAACATGGCTGCTTGAGAAATCCGGGGGGACGCTTCATCGTCCTCTGATTTGTGAAACTTTCCGGCAGAGATTTTATCATCGTGTTTCTCGCGCTCGTCATCGGCGCGTGGGCGGGGTTGCGCATCGCGGACGCGGCGGTCACGGCGCCGCTGGTCGTCGGCGGGTTTTTTCTTTGCGTGATCATCGCGCGTGTGTCGCCGGTCGGGTTCAATCCGCTCGTGCTGGGTTTGCTCATCGCGGGGTATGTGCTCGGCAATCGCGGGTTCGCGCAGTTTTCGGTGTCGGGGAGCCTGCCGTTGTTTCCGGCGGAGCTTGGCATCGCGGCGACGCTGGCCGTGTTTTTGTGGCGTTGCGTGGATGGCAGGAGGCTGCCGTGGCAAAATGATTTTTTGAACTGGGCCTTGGTGTTGTGGATGGCGGTGAGCACGGTGCGGCTGCCGTTCGACGTGCGCGCATACGGGCCGATGGCGTTGCGCGATTACGCGATGGTGTATTACGCGCTGTTTTTTTTCGTGGCGCAGGAGGCGCTCGCGCCGGGCGCGGCGTGGCGGTGTGTGCGGGGTTGCGTGCTGGCGGGCACGGGCGCGCTGCCGGCGCTTTACGGGGCGTTTTTGCTGTGGCCGGATTTTTTTCTGTCAACGCTGACGTTGCGCGGGATGCCGCTGATCTGGTTCAAGGGTGACCTCGCGGGCACGTTCATGAGCATCGGCGCGATGGCGTGGTTTTGCGCGTTTGAGCGCGGGCGTTCGGGATGGCGGTGGCTGGCGGTCCCGGTTTCGCTCGTGCTGGTCGCGGCGATGGTGACGACGGAAAACCGCGCGGCAATGCTGGCGCTGGTCGCGGGCGCGCTGGTGATGATCATCGGGGGGCGGTGGAAATTCGTGGCGGCGCTCACGGCGGCGGGCGTGGTGGCCGCGGTCGCGATTCTGGCGTGGGCGCAGTTTGCCGGGAAACCGTGGGAGAAGACGCCGCTTTACGGCGTGTCGCAACGCGTGGTGTCGGTCGTGGATTTCCAGGGGTCGCGCGATTACTCGGCGGCGGCGGGTGCGGAGGCGAAGGGCGACAACAATCGTTTTCGCGCGATCTGGTGGCGGACCGTCGTTGATGAAACGGTCGCGACGAATCCGTGGACGGGGCTTGGTTTCGGGCACGATCTGGCGGAGGGTTTTTTGCGCGTGTATTACGCGGATTCGGGCGACACGTTCACGGCGCGCAGTCCGCATAATTTGCTGCTGAGTATTTTTGCGCGGACGGGCGGCGTGGGATTGGGCGCGTTTTTGATTTTGTGCGCGGCGATGCTTTGGCGCACATGGAGGGCGGCGAGGGACGGAGGACAGAGGGCAGAGGACGGAGGACAGAGGACGGAAGACAGAGGACAGAGGACGGAGGACAGGGGATGGAGGACAGAGGGCAGAGGCCGGCGGACGGGAGCGGTCTGGCAGGGCGAGGCGTGGTGTTATGTGTGGGCGATTTTCACGAGCGCGTGTTTCGGCGTCGTGCTCGAAGGGCCGATGGGCGCCGTGGTGTTCTGGATTTTGCTCGGGGCGGCCGCGTCGCGGTCGCGGCAGGAAAACCGTGAGGCGGCGGAAACAACCGTAGCGGAAACAACTGCGTCTGAAACAATCGCGCCCGAAACACCCGCGCCCGCCTCCGGCCAAAGCGCGCAAATCATCTCCGGCCAAAGCGCGTAAACCGCTTCCGAAACCTCCCTCCCCTCCCCGAAACCGGGAGCAGCGTGAAAATCCGGGCGTGAAAACCGCCGTTGTAAAATAAGCGGCGTGCCTGCTTTTACGCTTTCGCGCACGCTCGCAATCTGGTTCTCTGCGAGTTTCCATATCGCAAACCGCACCCACGACATCCCGCATTCACACCATTCCGCATCCATAACACTCCGCACCACCCGCACCTTCCGCCTTCCACCTTCCACATCCGCACCTTCCACCTTCCACATCCGCACCTTCCGTCTTCCACATCCGCGCCATCCGCACCACTCGCACCTTCCACCACCCGCACCCATGCCGGCCAAAACACGCACAACGCTCATCGACCTGCTCGGCGTCTTCAAAATCAAGACGCAGCAGCGCTTCGACGTGTTTTCGCCCGCCGCGATGCTTTTTCTCGGCGTGATCGGCGTGATGTTCATTTACAGCGCGCAACTCGAACGCCACGGCTCCGCGTGGCGCGCGCAATGCGTTTTCTGGACAGCCGGCCTCATCCTTTACGCGGCGGTGTCGCTCGTCGATTACCGGCTCTGGCTCAGTTACGTGCATTGGATCTACATCGCCGCGCTCGTGCCGCTCGTGCTCGTGCTCATCCCGCACATCGGCGACGAGCAGTTCGGCGCGCGACGCTGGCTCAATTTCGGCCTGTTCAAATTCCAGCCCTCCGAGACCGCCAAGATCGCCGTGCTCCTCATGTCGGCGAGCATCCTCGCGCGCTCAAAAATCGGCACCGTCGCCGAATCGCTCGGCGTGCTTGGCAAATTGGCGCTTGCGGCGGGGATTCCCATCTTCTTGATCTTTTTGCAGCCTGACATCAAGTCGGCCATTGTCCTTCCGCCCATGATATTCGCCATGCTCTACGTTTCGCGCCTCTCGCTCCGCTTCTTCGCGGCGGGGCTGGGCGCGTTCGTGCTCCTCGTGGGCGTCGTGGCATGGGACACCGCCGGCTACGTGCGCTTCATGGAAAAAGGCGGCCTCTCCTACCAGAACGCCGGCGACCGCGACCTCTACAACAAACACTCGTGGCTGCCCTTCCGCGGATACCAGCGCAACCGCATCCTCGCCTTCGCCGCGCCCAACATCATCGACAAGTCCGGCACGGGCGACTCTTACAACCTCAACCAATCTCTCATCTCCGTCGGCTCGGGCGGCCTCGCCGGCAAAGGCTGGCGCGAAGGCACGCAAGCCAAGCTCGGCTACCTGCCCACCGCCGTCTCACACAACGATTTTATTGTCTCGGTCATTGCCGAGGAAACAGGACTTTTGGGAAGTCTTACGGTTATTGGTCTGTTCGGAATAATCCTGTTCAACAGCATACGCATCGCGGGTCTCGCAAGGGACCGGTTTGGCACGCTGATAGCAATCGGCGTGACCATGTTTTTCACGGTGCACGTGTTTGTGAACATTGCCATGTCCATCGGACTGGTGCCCATCACGGGCATACCGCTTCCCTTCATTAGCTACGGAGGCTCCTTTGTGCTTTGTTGCTGCCTGCTGCAAGGACTGGTCCAGAGCGTCTATCGATTCAGGAGGGATTTTTCATGACCCGAAAAATCCAGCTGTCCGATAACGACCGCCCTGCCGGGATTTCCTGCGCCAGCAACACCACCGCGCACCGGAGCCGCCGCACACACAACACAACACACAACAAAAGAAAAAGCCTGAAAACCCGAAAACCTGAAGACCTGAAAACGGAAGGCACGCCCACATCGCCGCCTTTCCATTCAGCCTTCAGGCCTTCAGAACTTCAGACCTTTCCACACCATACACGCCATGAGCGACCAAACACAACGCCCCGGGCAGGAAAACGACGCGCCGTCCTCCGTGACCGCGCCGCAAACACCAGCCGGCAAACTTCAGCAATACGACGAAGAACTCATCAACCCGCCGCCACAAACGCAGGCTGACCCCGTCAACCCTTCCGAACTCAAAGCCGGCGCAAGGGACCGCGCCAAGGACAGGCCCATCCTTCAAAAAATCATATCCATCTTCCGGAAGGAAAAAACCACCTTCCGCGAACTCATCATCAATTCCGAACCGCTCGAAAAACGCGTCGCCCTCCTCGTCGACGGCACGCTTGAGAAATTCGAAATCGAACGCGAAGCCGACTCCCGCATGGTCGGCGGCATCTACAAAGGCCGCATCAAAAACCTCGACTCCGGCCTCAAAGCCGCGTTCGTCGACATCGGCTACGCCAAAAACGCCTTCCTCCACTACTGGGACATGCTCCCCGCCGCCGCCGATTCGTCGGTCGAAGTGGTGCGCGTCAACAAAAGGAAAGCCGCCCCACCCCGCCCCGCCGAACCCACCGTGAAGGACATCCCCAGCCTCTACCCGCCCGGCAGCGAAATCGTCATCCAGGTCACCAAAGGCCCCATCGGCACCAAAGGCCCGCGCACCACCACCAACCTCGCCATCCCCGGCCGCTACCTCGTGCTCATGCCCTACTCCGACCAGTGCGGCATCTCGCGCAAAATCGAGGAATCCAAGGAACGCCACCGCCTCAAGCGCATGATCAACGAACTCACCATCCCCGAAGGCATGGGCGTGATCGTCCGCACCGCCGGCGAAGGCAAAAAGACCCGCTACTTCGTCCGCGACCTCCACATCCTCCTCAGGACCTGGGCCAACATCCAGCAGAAGATGCAGACGGAAAAATCCCCCTCCTGCCTCTACCAGGAACCCGACCTCGTGGAACGCACCGTGCGCGATTTCCTCACCGAGGAAGTCGACCGCGTCCTCGTTGACAACACCAACGACCACGCCCGCATCCAGACCCTCGTCTCGCAAATCAGCAAACGCTCCCGAGGCAAAATCGCGCTCTACAAGGACAACATCCCGATCTTCGAACGCTTCAACATCGAACGCCAGATCGAGCAAACCTTCCAGCGCCGCGTCCCCCTCCCCAGCGGCGGCGAAATCGTCATCGACGAAACCGAGGCCCTCATCGCCATCGACGTGAACACCGGCTCGCACAAAAACCGCGGCGGTGACGAGAAAAACACCATCTATGCGGTGAACCTCGAAGCCGCGCAGGAAATCGCGCGCCAGATCCGCCTCCGCAACCTCGGCGGCCTCATCATCATGGACTTCATCGACATGAAGGAGCGCCGCCACCGCAACGCCGTCTACGAAAAAATGGTTTCCGCGATGGCGGAGGACAAAGCCAAGAACCACATCCTCCCCATCTCGCAGCTCGGCATCATGCAAATGACGCGCCAGCGCCAGCAGGAATCGCTCTCAAGCAACCTTTACACCGACTGCCCGTATTGCCGGGGCCGCGGCATCGTGAAAAGCGCCACAACGATGTCGGTCGAACTCCAGCGCAAACTCAGCTCCGTCGTCCGCCGCCTCCAAAGCCGCAACGACGGCAAGGAGTATTCCATCCGCGTGCTCGTGCATCCGAGCATCCTCGAACGCCTCCGTAGCGAAGACGCCGAACTGCTCGTCCGCATGGAACGCCTCTTCGGCGTAAAACTGGCCTTCCGCGCCGACCTCAACTACCACGTCGAAAACTTCAAGATCATCAACGCCGTGACGAACGAAGAGTACCGCTAAAAGGAGAAGCGAAG
>JAISGL010000148.1 GCA_031263125.1 Opitutaceae bacterium
ATTTCGCGAGCGCGGGCAGCGCCTGTGTCCACGTCGGGCGCGCGGAAACCCACGCGGCATACTGGCGGAGCCGCGTGCGCGGATGATTCGCGGGGCGCGTGGCCTGCGGCGCCCATGCGCGCGCCTCCTGCCACTCCGCAAAAATCGCATCGGCGAGACCGGCGGATTTGACCCAGTCACGCAGCGGATATTTTCCGGCCACGCCAAGCATCGCGGCGCGATTGCGACTGTAGCCAAGGATTTCGAGCGCGGCATGATGGCACGCCTCGTCCCAGCCAAGTTTTTCCACGCGCAGACGCGCAAAATGGATTTTCTGTCTCCAGCGTTTTTCCGCGTGGCGCGCGAGTGTCGCGCGCAATGCATCATGCGCGAGCGCGGAGAGCGTTTTGTTCGCACGGGAAAGCGAGTGTGCCGCGAGGTGTTCGATGGCGTCGTCCGCGGCGTATTGTTCGAGGTCGTGATGCAGGAGCGGGAGCAGCGACAGCACGGGGATGTCGCGCGCGTTTGCGCCCGGCGTGGCGTTGCGGCGGGGCGGAAAGAGGACGACATGCAGGACCACGTTTGCATAGGCCGGATCGTTTGCGTGTTGGTGCGCGTCCCAGTCCGACTCGCGAAGATGCACCTCGACGTCGCCGGCGAATCTGTCTCCGCCGATGCGAAGGAGCGCGTTTTTGAAATCGGGGCCGCCGAAGCGGTTCCATTTGCCGGTGTGCTCGATACGCACGCGCCGCCCGTCGGCGGTCGCGGCGTGGTGCGCGTCGAAATCGCGGCGCTCCCATATTTTCTGGAGCAGGTGTTCGGGAAACGTGAACGGGCCGTAGAGTCCCTGTATCTCGGCGACGGCGGCGGACACTGGCGGACGGCGGATTTTGGCGCTCATGATTTTTTTTCGGAAGGCGGCCTGTATTCGTGCAGGTTTGCGCGGCGGGTGGTCAAAACAAATGTATGCCAAATATACAAATCTGTTTGCACATGCGCGGTCTGCCGCGTTTTTTCAACACAACATGAAACCAGCAAAAGTCATCGGGCCGGTTATTATTATCTTTGCCATCATCATCGCGGTGTCGCAGGCGACATTTGTCGTCGAGCCGGGTTTTCGCGGCGTGATGGTCACGCTCGGCAAGGTCTCCGACCAATTTGAGCCGGAGGGCTTCGGCATGAAGAAGCCGTTTATCGCAACCATCATTCCCGTGCTCGTGCGCCAGCAGACGCGCGAACTGCCCTCGGAGTGTTACTCGTCGGATTTGCAGCAGGTGAAGGTGAACCTGCGCATTCTCTATAAAATCCCGGAGCAATCGGTGGTGAAAATCTACCAGCAATACGCGGGCGACCCGTTCACGAGTTTGATCGCGCCGCGCGTGCAGGAATCGCTCAAGGAAGCCGCGGCCCTGCAAAGCGCGGAGCAAATCGTGCGCCAGCGCGAAAGCGTCAAAAATCTCGCGCTCGATGGCGCGCGCAAAAAAATCGGCACGCTTCTCGAAGTCGTCGACCTGGTGATTGAGGACATCGTCCTGTCGCGCGAACTGGAAGTCGCCATCGAGTCGAAAATGGTGCAGGAGCAGGAGGCCGCCAAGGCGCGTTTCACGCAGCAGAAAGCCGAAATCGAGGCGGCGACGGCGATCATTCGCGCCAAAGGCGAGGCCGAGGCCATCCGCATCCGCGGCGAAGCGCTTCGCAACAATCCCAGTTTGATCGACCTTCAGATCGTCGAAAAATGGGATGGCAAATCGCCGCTTGTCGTCGGCGGCAACGGCGGCGGCGCGAACATGCTTCTGCCGATCAACGTAAGCCCGGGCGGCGCGAAGTAATTCCAATCCGCGAAGTCTGTTCCTGGGAGCGCGGGCATCTCTGCCCGCGAAGTGCCGTGCGCCCGCCTGGTGTATCTCGAAAATTCATCGCGGGCAAAGATGCCCGCGCTCCCAAGGGCTGTCACGTATTATATCGGGTGTGATTGCGAAAGATAGCTACGGCGAAGCCGTTGCCTATTGAAGCCCAAGGCTGGCGACAACGTCGCCTGCCTTGGGAAATCTGATAAAAATCACACAACCCCAACGGGGTTGCCTGATAACATTGCCATAAATCACCCGCACTTCGGCGATTCAATGGTTCAATCCTAGGCAACCTCTTCGAGGTTGTGACAATCTTTTCCCCATTTCCCAGGGTAGCGACTGCGTCGCAACCCTGGGCTTCATTGGGAAACGGCTTCGCCGTTTTTGCGTCCCTTCGACGCTCTGCCTTCGCTTCCACTCTGGGTCGTTCACTTGATTGCTACCTTTCACAATTACACCCGGCGCCACCGGCGCTTCCGTCCGATTGAAGGGACAAAGGCACTGAGAATGCGGAGGAGTGGACAGCAAGCTGAATGTCCTTTGGCCCTGCTCCAACCCATCACTTTGAATGGCATCCCCGGAATCTCCCGGCTGCGCACACGGCGTCACGGTTGCGCCGGTGTTTCGGTTGCGCCGGGTATGTCGGTTGAGCCGGTTATGGCAGTTGCGCCGGGGGCACAGGGGCGTCGATGTTTTTGGAAAGCTGGTCGATCAGCATCCGGTGCCGCAGCGGTTTGCCCAAGAGCATTCGGAAACAGGGGCGCAGGAGTTTTCTTTGCTGTCCGTCGATTTCGACACCGATGAGGCCAATCATCCGGGCGGCGTGCCAGCGTCCGGGCGATGCCATGCGTTCGCGCAAACCGGGGAGAATCGCGGGGGGGCAGTCGACAATCGCCATGTCCCAGCCGGCCTCGCCGAGCCGGGACAGTTGCAGCGGGATCACCGTGGCGCCGGCTCGCGCAAGTTCGCGTTCGAGTTCACGGCGCAATCCGGGGTGCGTCGAAATCACCGCAATTCGTTTTCCAGCGAGCCGCTGTCGCGCGGCGGACGCGGCGGAGTTATCTTTGCCGACCGCACAGCGCACGGTAAACGAGAACAGGGTTCCTTTGCCCGGCTCGCTCGTCACGTTGATGCGGCCTCCCATCAGCCGGACGAGGTCGCGGGAAATGACGAGGCCGAGACCAACGCCGCCGTACCGTCGCGAGCTTGACGAGTCGAGCTGGACGAAGGGCTGGAAGAGACGCGTCTGGTCCTCGGGCGCGATTCCGATGCCGGTGTCGCGCACGGTGAATCCGATCATGAGCGTGCCGGTTTGAATGGCGGGTTTGGCCGCGTCGGCGTTGGCGGCGGCGTTGGCGGCGTCGGCATCGGTGACGGCGTTGGTGGCGGCGGCGGCAGCGACGTTGGCGGTATCGGCGGCGTCGGCGTTGGTAGCGGCGGTAGCGGCAGCGGCGTTGGTGACCGCATCGGTGGCGGCATTGGTAGCAACGGCGTTGGCGTCGGCGGCATCGGTGGTGGCGGCATCGGTGGCGGCATCGGCGCCACCGGCAACGGTAGCAGCGTTGGTAGCGTCGGCGTTGACGGCACCGGCAACGGTGGCGGCGGTGGCCGCGTCGTCGTCGGCACCGGCAACAGATGGCGGGGGTTCAGATGGCAGGTCGGAATCCTGCGCGCCGGGGGGGGCGACACGGGCCGAGACTTCGACTTCGCCCGAGCGCGTGAATTTGATCGCGTTGTCGAGCAGGTTGACGAGCACCTGGCGAAGTCGTCCGCCATCGGCGATGATGTACTCGGGGAGCGCGGGATCGATGTCGTGCAGGAATTGCAGCGTTTTGCCGGCGGCGCGCGACGCGACCATGTCGAGCGCGTCTTCGATGAGGTCGCGCAGTTCGCACGGGGCGCCGGTGAGTTCCACGCGGCCCGATTCGATGCGCGAATAATCGAGGATGTCACTCGTGAGCTGCATGAGCGTCTCGCCGCTTGTGTGGATGGCCAGCACGTATTCGCGCTGTTCGCGGGTAAGCTCGGTGTCGAGCAGGAGGTCGGAGAAGCCGACGATGCCGTTGAGCGGCGTGCGCACTTCGTGGCTCATGGTTGCGAGAAAAACACTCTTGGCGCGGTCGGCCGTTTCGGCGCGCTCTTTCGCGAGGTGAAGCTCGCGCGTCCGGCGCTGGGTCTCGGTCATGTCGACGATCACGGTGATGTAGGCGGCAATCCCGCCGTCGGCATCGCGCACGGGGATGGAGGTGACTTTTGCGGGATAACGCTCGCCGCCTTTGCGCTCGAGTTCGAAATCCTCGGTCCATGTTTTTCCCTCAAGGGCAAAGTGTCCGACTTTTATCACGTTTGCCCGGGGCATGGCGCGCGACTTGCCGATCCACACCTGGCCGATCAATTCCTCCCGGTCAAAGCGGCTGAGCGCGCAAAGTCCCTGGTTGACGTATTCCATGATGCCCCCGGCGCTGACGAGCATCATGGGTGTGGCGCTTTGCTCCATGTCCACGTTGAGTTTGTGGATCGGGAATTTCCGCCGCGCGCGGCGGCGCACGAGCACGTATGTCGCGACGAGCGCGCCGAGGAGCAGCCAGACGTAGAGGGCGCGCATGACGGCTTCCTCGAGCAGCGCGGCATGCCAGATGCCGGGTTCGGCATCGAGGCGCATGATGTCGCGCGTGTCGCCCGGCGATTCCACGGGCGCGTATACGCTCATCCACCTGCCGGTGGAGTCGGCTTGTTTTTCGTTAAAGGTAATCCGGCCCGTCCGCAAAGTCGTGAGCACGTCGGCGGCGTTGATCTGTCCGGGAAAGGGATCGCCGGGACGCAGCGCGCGAGGCGAATCCGCCGGTTCGGAATCGGCCAGGCAGACGAGCGCGCCGGTCTCCGGGTTTTGCCGGAAGAGGCGGATGCGTTGCACATGCGGATGCGCGTCGTTGAGTTTTGTCAAACGGCGTTTGATTTGTCCGTAGGCCGCGGTGTTTTCGTCGGCATGGGTGGCGGTGAGTTGCGAGAGTTCGCCGGGATAGATGGCGAGCGCGCAGCGCATCGCGTCGCCGTCGACCGCGGCAAGCCGGCGCCTGTGCGCATCGTGCCAGCCCCAAATGCCCGCAAGCATCCCGGCGAAGATGACCGCGATGATCGCCAGCCTGAAATTTGTCCTGTTGGAAAATGCGGGCATAGGAGATTGCGGGAATGATTAATGAACACAATTTGGGCGCAACGCACACAAAAAAACCGCCGCTTCGAAAAGCGGCGGTTTTGAAAACAAAGTAGTGATACCTTGGACTTACTTGACGAGATGCGACGAGACGAGCTTGGTCATGTCGAACATGCTGACGGCCTTCTTGCCGTTGAAGACGACCTTCAGCTTGTCGTCAGCATTGATCTGGCGCTTGTTCTTCGCGTCCTGGAGGCCGTTCTTTTTAATGTAGACCCAGAGCTTTTTGGTAAGCTCCGTGCGGGGGAGCGCTTTGCTGCCAACGATGGCCGCAAGAGCGTCATCGGGTTGAACGGGCTTCATGAAAGCGGCGTTCGGTTTGCGGGCGGATTTGGTAGATTTTTTAGCCATACGAGCTTCCGGTGTAGTGTGGTGTTTTGCGAAGGCAACATATTTTCAGAGGGAAAATTTTTCGGTTCAGAGGAGGAAAGTTTGCCAAGTCGTTGAAAAAGGGTTTGGCGGCGGCGGGAGCGCGGGAGCGGCGGGAACGAAGGAGTGAGTGAGCGAGTGAGGCGGAGCGTGGATATTCAACAAAAGGCGCAGGCGCGTTCTTCCGCCATCAAACAAAGCCGAAATCGCGTCTGGGTGAGGGCGACACGAGCACCTTTTCTGGAATGCCTTTCCTGGGAGCGCGGGCATCTCTGCCCGCGAAATGCCGTGCGCCCGCATATTGTATATCGAAAACGCATCGCGGGCAAAGATGCCCGCGCTCCCAGGCGCTGTCGCGTATCCGAAGGTAATGCGGCACTCGCGGGCGTCCTTCGCATCGACAGCGACACATTCCCCCAGGCGCTGCCGCGTATCCGAAGGTAATGCGGCGCGGTGCGCGGGCGCGCGTGTTATCGCGGCGGCTGCTGCTGCTGGCCTTGTTGCTGCTGGCCTTGCTGCGCGCTGGCTTCGCGCTGGGCGCGGCGGCGGGCGACTTCGGCGCGGATGGCTTCGAGTCGCTTGGCTTCGTCGGCGCCTTGCTGCTGCGCCCTCTGCTGCGTCTGATCCTGCCCCGGACGCACGAAGCGATTCTGGAAAGGTTGCGCGGCGGCGACTCCGGGCTGCGCGACGACTCCGGGCATGGCAATCGCACCGGCCACGGCTTTGCCGGGGCCAAACTTGGGTTCAACAAGCGCGATGGTCTGCGCTTTCCCCTGATAATCGACGACGACGCGGTTCGTCGCCTCATCGTAGGAGCGCACCGTGAAAGCACGGCCTTTTTCGTCGAGGCCCACCCACGCGCCGTCTTTTTTAATGGGATCGTAGATGGCAAAACGCGGGCCTTGTTCGTCGGACGTGATGCCGCGCAATTCGATTGGCGTGTTGCTCGTCACCGGGCCGACTGTCTGGCCGCGCGGCGCGAAGGGGGATTCGGTCGAGAGGCCGGCGCGCGCGGTTGTGCCGGTGGCGGCGGTGGCGGCGATTAACAGGGTGGCAAGGGTCAGTGTGGCGCGGCGGGTGTTCATGGCGGTGAATGGTTGGGCGGTGGGCGGTTGAGCGATGGGTGATCGGCGGTGGGCGATGGGTGATGGGCGATGAGTGATGAGTGATGAGCGATGGGCGATGAATGATCGGCGATGGGTGATGAATGATGGGCGATGGGCGATGAATGGTGGGTGATGGGCGATGAATGGTGGATGGCGGGCGGGCGTTTGTTTGCGGGCGTTCGCGGGCGTTTGCGGGTGTTCGAGTTTGTTATGACGAAAGCGCGGCGGGGAGGTTGCGTCAAGGCGGAGAAAAACGCGCGTCGGAAAACGGGGGTGAATTCCATTTTGTCGGCCGATGTTACGCAGCCAAAGAGATTCAAAAGGCGCCACTGTGTTCTTCCGCGACCAACCAAACCCGAACCCCGCGATTGGACGGGGGCAATGCGAAGTCCGTTCCTGGGAGCGCGGGCATCTCTGCCCGCGAAACGCCGTGCGCCCGCCTGGTATATCTCGAAAATTCATCGCGGGCAAAGAGGCCCGCGCTCCCAGGGGCTGCCGCGTAACATCAGTTGTCGAAGTGGAATCACAGCAGCTTTCCGGGCTGGCAGGCGGCGGCGCCTTTGACTTTGGCGGCGGCACGGCGGGCTTCGGCGACGAAGGTGTCGGCTTGCATCGGGGCGGCGCCAACGAAACGGGAGCTTTCGCGCAGGATGGCTTCGAGTTTGGCGCGGGGGAGTTTCAGGCGCGCATCACCCGCGAGGCGGCCGATGAGGTCGGCGCCGGCGGTGCCGGCCATGCTGGCCGTGCTGGTGGTGTTGGCGGTGCTGGCGATATTGGCGATATTGGCAGGAGCGGCGGGGGCGCCTGCGCCGACACGCATCGCGGTCGCGGCGGCGAGGGCGTGCTCTTTTATCGCTTCGTGCGCGGTCTCGCGTCCGGCGCCGGCTTTGACGGCTTCCATGAGGATCGTCGTCGTGGCGAGGAAGGGAAGGTTGCGCGCGTTTTCGGCGGCGATGGCGGCGGGGAAAATTTCCATCCGGCGCAGGATGGTGAGATACGTTTCGAGCAGTCCGTCGATGGCGTAGAAGGAGTCGGGGAGCGCGACGCGGCGGACGACCGAGCAGGATACGTCGCCTTCGTTCCATTGGTGTCCGGCGAGCGCGCCGGTCATGGCGACGTAGCCGGAAAGGATCGTCGCGAATCCGCAGACGCGCTCGCAGTTGCGGGCGTTGACTTTGTGCGGCATCGCGGAGGAGCCGACCTGGCCTTTTTGGAATCCTTCGGTGAGAAGCCCCTGCCCCGCCATGAGGCGGAGCGTGGTGGCGAAGCTCGCGGCGGCGGCGGCGATTTGGTGGAGCGCGGTGACGACTTCAAAATCGAGCGAGCGCGGATACACCTGGCCGACGGCGTTGAGCGCGGTTTTGAAACCGAGGTGTTTCATGACACGGGTTTCGAGGCGCGCAACTTTTCTGACGGCGTCCGCACCGCCGCCGAGGAGCGTGAGCTGGTCGAGTTGCGTGCCGACGGCGCCCTTGAGTCCGCGCACGGGGTAGCGCGCGGTGAGTTCTTCGAGGCGGGCAAAGGCGGACAGCAATTCCTGGCCGAACATGGCGATGCGTTTGCCGAGCGTGGTGGGTTGCGCGGGGACGTTGTGCGTGCGGCCCGTGATCATGAGCGCGCGGTGCGCGCGGGCCTGCTTCGCGAGGGCGAGGAGCGCGGCGGCGGTTTTCACGCGCACGATGGCGAGCGAGCGCCGGACCTGGAGTTGCTCGACGTTTTCGGTGAGGTCGCGGCTGGTGAGGCCGAGGTGGATGCACTCGCGGCCGGCGAGCGCGGAGAATTCCTCGATGCGCGCCTTCACGTCGTGGAGCGTGACGCGTTCGCGTTCGGCGATGCGGGCGAGGTTGATGTCGCCTTTGACGCGTTCGTAATCGGCGATGGCCGCGGCGGGGATGGCGACGCCGAGGTCGCGTTGCGCTTTCATGACGGCGATCCAGAAATCGCGTTCGATGGCGATGCGTCCGGCGGGCGACCAGATGGCTTTGAGCGCGGGCGAGGCGTAGCGGTCGGCGAGGACGTTGGGAATGGTGGCGGCGGTGGCGGTGGTGGTGGTGATGGCGGTGGCGGTGGCGGTGCCGGTGGTGGTGGTGGTGGGTGTTTTCATGAAATTGCGTGAAAGGAAAGGTTGGTTTTGTTAACCGCGAAGGACGCGAAGATGAGGCGGCTGCGCCGCCCAGCCGTTTCGCGGCAGTTTAAGATGAAAGTTTAAGGTTAAGATACAAACCTCCGCTTCCTTACTTCAACTTAAACTCTCAACTTAAACTGGCGGCGCAGCCGCCTCATCTTCGCGTCCTTCGCGGTTAAACAAAAACCGGGGAATTATGCCGGTGACTGAAACCGGGAGTCAAACGAGGCATTTGCGTACTTGCGCGGCGGCGTCGGCCCAGGTCGGCAGCGGTCTCGCGAGGACTTCGGAGCGGAGGCGGGCGAGTTCGGTTTCGTCGGTGAGGAGGCGGCGCAAGACGGCTTTCCACGCGGCGGGGTGATTCACGGGCGCGGTGACACAGCCGCCGCCAACCGTGTACTCGCGCAGGACCGGCAGGTCGCTGCACGCGCAGGGCAGGCCCATCCAGAGCGCTTCGAGCGGCGGGAGGCCGCAGCCTTCCGCAATCGTCGGGAAGAGCGCGGCGCGGCATTTGGTGTAGAGCGCGAGCATGGCGTCGTCGGACGCGCTTTCGTGCAGGTGCAGGCCGCGGTGTTTTTTGCGCATCGTCTTGATGCGGTCTTTTATCGGGTCGCCAAACTCCTCGTTAACGCGGCCCACGAAGTGCATTTCGAATTGCAGCCCTTCGTTCCAGAGGGCTTCGCACACGTCGAGCAGGAAGTTTTGGTTTTTGCGCGGTTCGAGGGCGCCGACGCACAGGAACGCGGGTTTCACGAACGCGGGTGTGTTCGCGGCGCTCGCGCGCTGGGTGTAACGCTGGAAATTCGCGCCGAGCGTGATGCGCTCGACCGTCGCGCGCGGGGCGATGCCCTGCCATTTCCAGAAATCCCAGAGGTCGTTCGCGCTGTGGTTGGAGACGGCGAGGATGCGGTCGAAATTCGAGAGCATCTTCATGTAGTCGGGCGCGCGCAGCACGCTGTTGCGGCGCGTGATTTCGGGAAACTTCAGCGGGATCGCGTCGTGAAAAACGGCGGCGAGTTTGCATTTGCGCGACTCGATGAACTCGCGGAAGCCTTCGCGTTCGCCTTCGCTGAACAGCTCGACGGTGAGGAGCCATTCGTTGCGCGCCTTGGAAAAATTCAGCTCGCGCCCGGTCTCGGCGTTGCGCCAGCCGCCTTTTTTCCAGACGACGGCGGCGACGCGTTGCGAGGTGAGTTCGTCGAGCAGGCGGTGGCTCACGCGAGTGAGGCCGGAGCGGTATTTCGCGGGGCCGGTTTTGGTGACGTCGAAGTAGATCATGTGTGTGTTAAGGATTGGGAGTGGATGCGGGAGTGGATGCGGAAATGGGTGCGATATTGGCGGGCGTTTGTTGCGCGGCCAGTTCAAAGCACGCGTAAAGTTGCGCGGCGTTTTTGTGCGCGTCGAAGTTTTCCTCGGTCCAGCGGCGCGCCTCGGCGCGCAGGGATTCGGCGAGCACGTCGTCGGTCGCGAGGCGGCGCACGGCGGCGACCCACGCGGGGATGTCCGCGACGTCGGCGACGAGGCCCGTCTCGCCGTAACGCACGGCCTCGGTCGTGGCGGCGGCGGACGAGGTGATGACGAGCACGCCGGCGGCCATCGCCTCGGGGATGACGTTGGGCAGGCCGTCGCGGTCGCCGCTGCGCGCGACGATGCCGGTGTGGAAAAGCACGTCGGCCCACTGGAGTTGCTCCCAGACGCGGGGGAGCGGGAAGTGGCCGAGGAAGGTGACTTTGCCGGCGAGGTTTGCCCGCGCGGCGGCTTCCTCAAGCCTGGCGCGGAGCGGGCCGTCGCCGATGATGCGCGCCTCGAACGCGACGCCGGCGTCGCGAAGGGCGGCGTGGATGCGCATTTGGTAATCGAAGCCTTTTTTCTCGACGAGGCGCCCGACGCTCACGATGCGGATGGGCCGCCGGTCCGGGCGGAGCGCGTTCATGACGGGGAACGCGTCGAGGCCGCGGCGGATGACGTGGATGTGGCAGGCGCGCACGCCGTTTTTGACGAGGGTGTTTCGGCCCATCATGGTCGAGGTGTGGACGAAGCGCGCCTCGGCGAGTTTTTCGCAGAGCCACCAGTCGCCGCCGTGTTCGTAGATGTCGTAGGCGTGCGCGGCGGCGGAATAGGGGATGCCGTGCATGCGCCAGAGGCACCATGCGGCGGTGGCGGGCGCGCCGCTCCACGCGGCGTGGATGAGCATGGGGGGATTTTTGCGAAACTCGCGGTGGAAGACGCCCGCGAAACCGGCGCCGAGCATGTTTTCCCAGAAATTGAGCCACGAGGGCGCGCGGCGGGTGAGGAGGCCGCGCAGCAAGATGCCAAACACGTCCCAGCGCGTGATGGCGACCCAGGGGATGATCCAGAGGAGTTCGAGCAGGCGCCATTTGTTGAACGTGTGGACGGGCAGGCCGCAAAACGTCCCGCCGCCGCCCCAGAGGGAGTAGATGCTCAAATCGGC
>JAISGL010000312.1 GCA_031263125.1 Opitutaceae bacterium
CGTTTCGCGGGCAAAGATGCCCGCGCTCCCAGGAAAGGCATTCGCGTTTCCCTCGGCGCGTTTCCCCTCGCGCGTTCCCCTCGGCGCGCTTTTCACGCCTTCTCTTTTTTCCGCCGTTCGGAAAACAGCGTGAGGATGAAATAGATTGCCACGCCGGCGACGATGCCGGCGTCCGCGATGTTGAACGCGGGATATGTGTAGCCGCCAAAATGGAAATCGAGGAAGTCGACCACGTACCCGAACCTGAGACGGTCGACCAGGTTTCCGGCGAGGCCACCGCAGAGCAGGCCGAACGCGATCTGCGCGGTGCGCTGGCGCAGGCCGAGCGTTTTGCGCGAGACGAAAATCAGCACGAGCACGACAACGGCAAACGCCGCGAGCCACGCACTGCGGCCGCTCAGAATGCTCCACGCCGCGCCGGTGTTGCCGACGTGGACGATGTTGAAGAAACCGGGAATCACATCGATGCGTTCGCCGGGCCAGTAGGAATCAAACGGAAGGCGGCTGACGATCCACGCCTTCGTGAGCTGGTCGAGCACGAACACGCCCAGCGCGCAGATGTGAAACCATTTGTACGCGAGGATGCGCCGGAGGCGGGCGGGCGGTTTCGGGTCGGAGGGTTGCATGGCGCGTATAAACGAAATGCGGATTGCAGGGTGGGCCGCAATCCGCAATCCAAAATCCAAACCGGGTTTATTCCTCGTCGCCCCCGCCATCGTCGACGCGACCGGCGTCGTCGCCGATTTCCCCGAAGAGGCCGGCGGCGGTGCGCACGCGCATGCGGTTTCGCTCAATTTCCTTCTGCGCCTCGGTGGAATAGCGCGTGAAGGGCACCGCGAGCAGGCGTTCCCTGGCGATGGGTTTTTGCGTGACTTCGCAGATGCCGTAGGTGCCGTTCTCGATGCGTTTGATCGCGGCGTCGATCTCGGTGAGCGCCTCCTGCTCGTTGGCGACCATGCTCAGCGCGAAGTCGCGGTCAAAGGTGTCGGTGCCGGCGTCGGCCATGTGCTGGCCGTAGCTCGACAGGTCGCCGGCGTCGTCCTTCGTGGAGCGGCGGAGCGTCTCCTCGGTGTGGAGCGAGAGGCCCTCGGTGAGCGAGCTGCGCAGGTCGAGGAGGAGTTTGTAGTAGCGGCGGTATTTTTCGGGAATGGTTTCGGGATCGGCAAAGAGCCTGGCTTTTTGCGCTTTCTTTGGATTGAAGCCGAGGATGTCCGCAAGCGAGGCGGCTTGCACGTGGGAGGGCGCGATGGCTTTTGCGAGTTGGTCGAGATCGGGCTTGGCCGGGGCGGCGGGTGTCTGGGCGGCGGCGGGCGCGGCGGCGTCCGTGGCGGACTTGTCCGCGTTTTTGGCGATCTCGCGCGCCTCGTCCAGTGTGAACGCGGTCGGCCTGAGCAATTTTTTCCTGCCGATGATTTTTTCGCGAAGCCGGTCGCGCTTGTTGTCGGGCTTGTCGTCGGATTTGGCGTCGGGCTTGACGGGCGCGGAGACAGGCGCGGGCGCGACGACGACGGCGGCGGGGGCGGGAACGGGAGCGATGGCGGGTTCCGCTGCCTTTGCGGCCTTGGGCGCCGGTTTTCCGGCTTTCGGTTTTCCGACTTTCGGTTTTCTGGCTTCCGGTTTTCTGGCTTCCGGTTTTTTTGCGGATTTCTTCACGGGTTTGATTTGTTTGGCCGGGGCTTTCGCGCGTTTCGGCGCGGTGGCGGGCCTGGCCGCCGGTTTGCGCGATGCCTTGGATTTTTTTGCGAGGGCTTTTTTGACCGGGACTTTCTTCGCGGGAGCCTTCGCTTTTTTCTTTTTTTGAACAGCGCTTTTTCTGCCGGTCACTTTGCCGGTGTTTTTCTTTTTCGGAGGATGCTTTTTCCCGGACGGTGTTTTTTTGGACGGTGTTTTTTTCGCCTGAGCTTTTTTCGCCGCGGCTTTTTTTGCCGGTGCCTTTTTCGCCTGGCTCTTTTTGGTCGCGGTTTTTTTGGTCGCGGTTTTTTTGCTTTTTGCCGCCTTTTCAGACCGGGCGTTTTTTTTGGGTTTGGCCATGATATTTGTCGTTGTTGTTGGTTTTTGCTGGAAGTTTTACCCCCCGATTTCGCGGGGCCGGAGCGCCTCCGCGCAACGCGGGCAGACGTCGCCAAGCGGCGTGGTTTGGAGCGCCGGGACGGAGCGCCAGCAGCGCGGGCAGCGGCGCAGGCCGAGTTCGTTTGCGAAGCGCACTTCGATTGCGGGCGCGGACGGCGCGGGGGCGCCGGCGAGGCTGACTTGCGAGACGATGAAGAGTTCGGGGAGGAAATCGCGGTGCTTTTCGCAGAGCGCGCGTTCGGGCGCGCCGGGCGCGATGTTGAGCGTGATGACGGCTTCGAGCGATTTGCCGATTTTGCCCGCGGCGCGGTGCGGCTCGATGGCCTCGGTGACGGCGGCGCGCATTTTGAGGAGCGCGGCGATGCCGGCTTCGAGCGCGTCGTCGGTCCATTCGGCGGGCGCGACGGGCCAGTCGCGGAGGTGGATGGAGTCGCCGTCGATGTATTCTTTTTTCGCCGTGGCGAAGGACCATGCCTCGTCGGTCGTGAAGGCGATGATGGGCGCGAGGATTTTCGCGAGGGCGTGGAAGATGTGGTGGATGGCGGTCTGCGAGGAGCGGCGCAGGCGGCTGCCGGTGGCGTGCGTGTAGAGGCGGTCCTTGAGGATGTCGTGATAGATGGCGGAGAGCGTGACGGAGCAGAATTGGTTGCAGAGTTGGTAGACGCGGTGGAACTCGCAGGCTTCGTAGGCGGCGGTGGTTTCGCGGATGAGCGTGGCGGTGCGGTTGAGCGCCCAGCGGTCGAGCGTATCCAGGTTTGAATACGGGAGGGCGTCGGTGGCGGCGTCGAAGTCGAAGAGGTTGGAGAGTTGGTAGCGGAAGGTGTTTCGGAAGAGGCGGTATGACTCGGCGACGACGTTGAGGATGGACTCGGGTTTTTTGAGGTCTTTGTCGAGGTCGGAGACGCGGATGTCCTCGGTGAAATTTTGCGAGGCGATCCAGAGGCGGATGACGTCGGCGCCGTAGTGCGCGATGTAGTTGTCGGACGTGGGCGGTTTTTCGTACTGACCGGACTTGGAGATTTTTTTGCCGTCCTTGCCGACGATGAAGCCGTGCGTGAGGACGCGTTTGTAGGGCGCGGCGTCATAGGCGATGATGCCTGTCCAGAGCGAGGACTGGAACCAGCCGCGGTGCTGGTCGGAGCCTTCGAGGTAGAGGTCGGCGGGCCAGTGCGTGCCGCCTTGGTGGCGGCGGAGGACGGCGGCGTGCGAGGAGCCGGAGTCGATCCAGACGTCGAGTGTGTCGCGTCCGCAGGCGAGCGTGGCGGCGGCGGGCCAGTGGGCGGGGAGCGCGATGCCGTCGAGGATTTCGGCGGGCGTGGCGTCGTACCAGAGGTTGGCGCCGTGTTTCTCGATTTTGGCGGCGACGGCGCGGATCACGCCGGCGTCGAGGTACGGGGTTTTGCTGCCGTCGTAGAAGGCGATGATGGGCACACCCCAGGAGCGCTGGCGGCTGATGCACCAGTCGGGGCGCGATTCGACGGCGGCGGTGATGCGTTTTTCGCCGTTGGCGGGGACCCAGGCGACTTGCGGGATGCTTTCGAGGGCGCGCTGGCGGGGCGAGGGGCGTCCTTTGTCGCCGCGGTCGAGCGAGACGAACCATTGGTCGACGGCGCGGAAGATGATGGGGGTTTTCGAGCGCCAGCAATGCGGGTAGCTGTGCGTGTACCTGGCTTTCGCGAGGAGCGCGCCGGCGGCGTCGAGTTTTTTGAGGACGGCGATGTTGGCGGGCGAGGTGCGTTTCTTTTCGAGGTCGGCGGTGGTTTCGAGCGTGGTGAGGCCGACGAGGTCGGCGGGGATTTGCCCGTCGTCGATGTAGGCGCCGTCGGGGCCGACGGGGCAGTAGATGGGGAGGTTGTATTTGAGGCCGGTGAGGTAGTCCTCGGCGCCGTGGCCAGGCGCGGTGTGAACGCAGCCGGTGCCGCTGTCGGTGGTGACGTAGTCGGCGAGGACGACGGGGGAGGCGCGGTCGATGAAGGGATGGCGCGGGGCGAGTTTTTCGAGGGCGGCGCCGGTGAGTTTTTTGTCGATTGCCGGGGCGGTTTCGATTTTCGCGGCGGCGAGGACGGCGGGGAGGAGTGGCGACGCGACGATGATGCGTTCGGCGCCGAGGTCGGCGACGGCGTATTCGACTTCGGGGTGGACGGCGATGGCGAGGTTGGCGGGGATGGTCCAGGGGGTCGTTGTCCAGATGACGATGGAGAGGGGTTTGTCCGCGGGGAGGTTGTAGGCGCGCGCTTCGGCGGCGGGCACGGGGAACTTCACCCAGATGGCGGGGCTGATGTGGTCTTTGTATTCAATTTCCGCCTCGGCGAGCGCGGTTTCAAAGGGGATGGACCAGTGGACGGGTTTTTTGCCGCGGTAGACGAGTCCGCGTTCGACGAAGGCGGCGAAGGTGCGGATGATGTCGGCTTCGAAGGCGGGGGATTTGGTTTTGTATTCGCAGGCCCAGTCGGCGAGGATGCCGATGCGTTTGAACTGGCGGGTTTGGTGCGCGATCCATTTTTCCGAAAAGGCGTCGCAGAGGGCGCGCATGCCGGCGGTGGTGACGGTTTTGTTTTCGTCGCGGAGGCGGGCGGTGACTTTTTGCTCGATGGGCAGGCCGTGGCAGTCCCAGCCGGGGACGTAGGGCGTGCGGTGGCCGCGCATGGATTTGTAGCGGTTGACGATGTCCTTGAGCGTTTTGTTGAGGGCGGTGCCGATGTGGACGTCGCCGTTGGTGAAGGGTGGGCCGTCGTGGAGGATGAAGGCGGGGGCGTTTTGGGCGGCGCGTTTTTTCTGGATGGCGGCGTAGAGGCCGATGCCGTCGAATTTTTCCCAATGGGCCAGGCGCGCGGGTTCGCGTTGCACGAGGTTCGCGCGCATCGCGAAATCCGTCCTGGGAAGCTGGAGTGTGTCTTTCAAATCAGTGGCCATGCCCGGAAAATTAAGCGCGAGAGGCTATTGGCAGGCGGGGGGTAGTCAACAAGGGAAAAAAGGGGGAATATGGGAAATGGGGAAATTGGGAAACGGGGAGGGAACTGGGAAACGAGGGAACGGGGGAATGGGGAAACGAGAGAACTGGGAAACGGGGAAACGGGAAAAAGCGTTTTCGCAAACTGCGTTTTGGGGATGGTTTTTTGAGCGGGCGCCGTTTTATTTGGGGCGCTGTGACTAAAAAGGATATTGCAGATGTGCTGAATGGTATTGCGGTGTTGCTCGAATTGAAGGGCGGGAATCCGTTCAAGATAAGGGCGTATCAGAATGGCGCGAGGGTCGTGGAGGCGATCACGGAGGATTTGGGAGAGATGATCGCGGGCGGAAAACTCGCGGAAATCAAGGGTGTGGGCGAGGCGCTCACGAAAAAAATCACCGAGCTGCACACGACGGGGCGGCTGCGTTTTTATGAGGAGCTGCGCGCATCGGTCGCGCCGGGGCTTGTGCAAATGCTGGAGATTCCGGGTCTCGGCCCGAAAAAAATCAGGGCGCTGCACGAAAAACTCGGCGTGGCGGACATCGCGGATTTGCAGAGGGCGTGCGCCGGCGGACTCGTGGCGGGGCTGGCCGGCTTCGGTGAGAAGACCCAGCAGAAATTGCTCGAAGGGATAAAAAATCGCGAGGCATACGGGCGGCGGCATTTGTGGTGGGATGCGTTCGCGGTCGCGGAACCGATCGTCGCGGAGTTGCGAAAACTGCGCGGCGTGAGGCACGCGGAGGTCGCGGGGAGCCTGCGGCGCGGATTGGAGACGGTGGGCGATTTGGATTTCATCGTGGCCGCCGATGCGGGCGACGCGGAGGCGGTGGGGCGAATCATGGACTGGTTCACCGCGCGCCCCGGCGTCCGCGAAGTGACGGCGCGCGGCGACACGAAGGCGAGCGTGCGCCACGAAAGCGGCTTGCAGGCGGATTTGCGCATCGTGCCGGAGGAGCAGTTCGCGTTTGCGCTGCACCACTTCACCGGCTCGAAAGACCACAATGTGCAGATGCGCCGGCGCGCGCTCGCGCACGGGTTGAGTTTGAGCGAATGGGGACTCGAACCCGCCGGGGGCGAAGGCACGGTGAAGGAGAAGGCGGCGGGGCACGCGCAAGCGGCGAAGGCCGCGGATGCCGGTGCGAAAATTGTGAGCGAGGCCGGGCTTTTCAAAACGCTCGGGCTGGCGTTCATCGAGCCGGAGTTGCGCGAAGGATTGGGCGAAATCGAGGCCGCTGAAAAAAACGCGCTGCCCGTGCTGGTCAGGGAAACCGATCTGCGGGGCGCGTTTCACAACCACACCACGGCCTCCGACGGACGCGACACGCTTGAGGAAATGGTCGCCGCAGCGCAGGCGCTCGGCTGGGACTACATCGGGATCGCCGATCACTCCAAGGCGAGCGTCCAGGCGCGCGGGCTGGACGAATCGCGCCTCGCGGACCAGATCGCCTGTATCCGGAAAATAAATACAATGAAACGCTTCACGACGCATGTGTTCGCGGGCACGGAATGCGACATCCTCACGGACGGCGCGCTGGATTTCGACGATGGCACACTCGCGCGGCTCGACTACGTCGTCGCCTCGGTGCACAACGCCTTTTCACAGGACGGGGACCAAATGACCGCGCGAATCATCCGCGCCATTGAAAACCCAAACGTCACGATGCTCGGCCACCTGACGGGCCGGCTCCTGCTGCGACGCGAAGGCTATCGGGTCAACGCCGCCAAGGTAATCGACGCCGCCATCGCCAACCGCGTCGTGATCGAATTGAACGCAAGCCCGTGGCGCCTCGACATGGACTGGCGGCTCTGGCGCGCCGCGGCGGAGCGCGGCCTGCTCTGCTCAATCAATCCCGACGCGCACGAAACGGCGCATCTCGCCTACGTGCGCACCGGCGTGAACGCGGCCCGCAAGGGCTGGCTCACAAAAAAAAGCGTCATCAACACGAAACCCCTCGCCGAAATGCGCGCGTGGCTCGAAAACCACCGCGCGTGATACGCGACCCCGATGCGCGACTCCGCCGTGAACGCACCATAAACCCGTCATGATAACATGGCTGAAACAACAATGGGCGCGCCTGCGCGGCGAAAGGCTGGCGCGCACCAAACAGGAAAAAAGCGGTTTCGCCGGGGAAACGGCTGCCGCGCGTTTTCTCTCCAGCAAACGCGGCATGACGATCCTCATGCGCAACTGGCGCAGTCCGAAAGACCGACGCGACGAAATCGACATCGTCTGCCGCAGTCCCGAAGGCGTGCTCGTTTTCGTCGAGGTGCGCACGCGCACGGGCGAAAATTTATTTGAGGCGTATGGGTCGATTGATCGTCGCAAAAAGACCGTGATCAAGCGCGCCGCCCGTGAATACCTGCGCGGCCTCGGTCCGGGGCGCCATGAATTGTCGTATCGCTTTGATGTCGTCATCGTCCAGCGAACCGCCGACGGGCGGTACATTCCGCATCATTTCGAAAACGTCCCGCTCTTCTCAAAGGGAAAACACATTTGAAAACACATTTGAGGCGCCCTGGCAGGATTGTGTTTTGTATACTGCACCGCAGCGCAGGTGTAAGCGCAGGCGCGTGCGCGTGCGCGTTCTTCCGCCATCAAACAAACCCGAAATCCGCGCTTGAGTGAAGGCAACGCGAAGACCTTTCCTGGGAGTGCGGGCAGCCTGCCCGCGAAACGTCATGCGCCCGTTTGTTGTATTTCTATAAAAGCCCGGAATTCGTTTTTTTTGAGGAGAGAGGGGGGAGGGGGGGGAGGGTGGGAGGAAGAGGGTGAGAGGAAGAGTATATTAATTCTTTTGCGAACGGTCATTGTCATTGCGAATGACCGTTCGCAAAGATTATAATGCAAAATCAAAAACATCAATCGCAAAAAATGGAAAAATCGGAAAAATGAAATTGCATAAACAGAGCCGGATTTCCGCACCCGCGCAAAAAATAATTCGCCACCACCTCACGCACCCGTCAGCAAACCCTCGCATGACCAGCCATTCCGCACACAAACCGCGCAAGCTCAGACTCTCCCGCCGCCCCCTCCGCGTTTTTGCGCTGGCGCTTTCGCCTCTCCTCATCCTTGCCGCCGCCCTCTTCGCGCAACGCGGCCCGCAACCCGCCGTCCTCTTTCTCGCGCTCACCCCCGTCATCCTCTACGCCGCGATCATCACCATCGTTTTTTCGCAACGCATCACCATCCGCGCCGACGGCATCGAAACGCTCACCCTCTTTCGCATCCGCCGCTTCATTCACTTTGCACACATCACGCGCACCGAAATCCAAACCCACGCCACCCCCGCGCGCCCCGTCTGCGCGCACATCCACACCACAAATCCCGGTGAACCCGTTATCACCCTCAGCCTGAAAGCCATCGCCCCCGGGGACGCCGCATGGTTCTGCGCGCTGCCCGCACTCAAAGCCGCCGGCCTCCGCAACCGCGACGCCTCCGAATAATTCCCCGCCCGTCCGCCCACTCGCCCCCCCCTGCCCTGTCCCACCCCGTTCCGCCCTGATCATCCTCCCCAAACCGGCAAAAAACTCCCCGCCGCGCCCGCCGCTCTCCATCGGCCCGATCAGCCCGCTCCGCCCGCTCAACCCGCTCCGCCCGTTTTCACCCTCACTCGCTCTCCGAAAATTCGCACAACGCGTACACATTATAACCCGCCGCGCGCAATTTCGTGGAACCACCCAACTCGACGAGATCGATCAACGCCGCCACGCCCGCAACCCTGCCGCCAAGCTGGTGAAACAACTTCGCCGCCGCGAGCAACGTCCCGCCCGTCGCGATCAAATCGTCCACGATCAGCACGCGATCACCCGGCCTGCACGCATCCATGTGAATCTCCACCGCCGCCGCGCCGTATTCGAGCTGGTAACTCTCCGAAATCGTCTTGAACGGCAGCTTGCCCTTCTTGCGCACGAGCACGAACGGCTTCCTCAGCCGGTAAGCCAGCGCGCCGCCGATTGTGAACCCGCGCGCATCCACCGCCGCGATGATATCGAACGGCCGCTTGTCGCTCTCCTCCGCGAACGCATCGATCGCCCGCGAAAACGCCACCGGATCGTGAAACAACGTCGTCACATCGCGAAAATTGACGCCCGGCCTCGGCCAGTCTCGCACGGTTCGAAAAATCCCTTTGAAATAGTCAGCGGTAAACACAGCCGCCAAATCACACCCAAACCCCCGTCCCGCGCAACGCCTTTCGCACCACTCCCCACTCCCTCACTCCCTCATCCCTCCTTCCCGCCTTTCTTCTTCCCCGGAAACAGCAGCGATGCGATCACCGCCAGCGCCAGCGTCCCGCCGATCACGCCAAGCGACACCCCGATGCCCACATGATACGTGAACACAAACCCGATTATCATCTTCACGCCGATGAACACGAGGATCACCGCCAGCCCGGCGCCCAGAAAACGGAACATGCCCATCACGTCGCTCAACGCAAAATACAGCGAACGCAAACCGAGGATCGCAAAAATATTCGAAGTGAACGCGATGAACGGCACCTTCGTGATGCCCAGCACCGCCGGAATCGAATCGAGCGCAAACACCACGTCGGTCGTCTCGATCACCAGCAAAACGATGAACAGCGGCGTGGCGACGTGGCGCCTGCCCGCCTTCGTGAAAAAACGCCCGCCATCATAATACGCCGACACCGGGAAAAACCTCATGAACAGCCGCGCCACGACATTTTTGTCCGGACGCACATCCCCCTCCCTTTTCGGAATCGCCAGCTTCACGCCGGTGAAAATCAAAAACGCCCCGAACGCCACCAGAATCCCCTCGAAGTTCTCAATCAACTTGATGCCCGCAAAGATGAACACCGCGCGCAACACCGCCGCGCCCACGATGCCCCAGAACAGCACCCGGTGCTGATGCTCCGGCGCCGCTCTGAAAAACGAAAACACCACGATGAACACGAACACATTGTCCACGCTCAACCCCAGCTCGACCAGATAGCTCGCAAACCACTGCGCCCCCGCCTGCGAACCATGATCGAACCACACAAACGCATTGAACCCCATCGCAAGCGTGAACCAGACGATGCACCACGTGGCGGCCTCCCGCAGTTTCACCACGTGCGCCCTGCGATTAAAAACGCCAAGGTCGAGCGCCAGCATCGTCGTGATAAAAACGCCAAAACCAATCCAAGCCCATAGGGGATATTTGTCCGTCATGAGTAATTTTTAATGCGCGCAAACTGCGCACGCCCACCCCGCCACGCAAGCAGGACCTGCCTCATCTGGAAAAAAATCACGCGATTCCATTCCATTTTACTCCGCTCCCCCTCAACGAAAACCTTCACGCGGAACCCTGCATGCGATCTGAACACATGCACCACGCCTCGCGCCTCACGCCTCGCGCCTCGCACGCGCCCCGATTTTTCGCCCTCCCAAACCGGAGTGGCACGGACCTCCCGCCCGCTGACGGCGAAACCGCCGGATCGGCGTGGCGCGGACTTCCAGCCTGCATGGCCGCCCGCTCGCATTTGCCCGCCAATGCAGGCTGGAAGTCCGCGATGCAAAAGACATATGCATTCGCCACCGTGCTGTGATTTTTCACTTCAGCAGCTTGATGATTACCGAAAAATCCTCGTCCGCAAACCCGGCCTGATCGGCGCGATGCAGACACTCGCGCACGGTATCCAGCAGCGGAAACGCATCGCAACCCGCCGTGCGCGACGCCAACCGCAAATCCTTCAACAAATGCTTCACCGAAAACTGAGGCGCGTAATCGTCCGAGCGCAGCTTCGGCTCCTTCAGCGCCGTGACGCCCGAATAGCTCACATTCTGCCTGATGACCTTGAAAAACAAATCATCCGTCACGCCCGACTTGCGCACCATCGTCAGCGCCTCGGCGAGCGCCTGCATCTGTCCGGCGATGTTCAGGTTCATGGCGAGCTTGAGCGTCGTCGCCTGCACGTTTGTGCCGATCGTGTATCGGAATTCCGATACGAGCGAGAGGAGCGGTTCGACCTCCGCGATCACCGCCGCGTCGCCGCCCAAATAATAAACCGATTTTTTCTGCTCCGCCGCCGGTTTGCTGCCGGTAAACGGCGCTTCGAGATAACGCGCCCCGCGCGCCTCGACGAGTGCCTTGAACTCACTGCTGCTCGCCGGATCAATCGTGCTGGATTGGACGACGATTTTTCCCGCGCCGAGCGCCGGCAAAATCCGCTCGATCACGCCCTTCACCGCCGGCGGATCGGCAACGACAATCTGCACGACATCGGCGGCCTCCGCGACATCGGACGGCGTCGGTTTCCATTTCGGGAAACCGGGCTGTGGCGTGCGATTCCACGCGCCGGCAAGCACGCCCGCGTCGTCGTAATGGCGCGCCCACACGCTGCCAATGATTCCGAGACCGATGACACCAATGGATTTTTTCATGGTGCGGCCAGTATCAGTCATTTCCCCGGCAAATCGCAAAACGTATTTCGCAAAACAAAAACATCAAACAACGGAGTGCCCTTTTTTTGTCCGTTTTTTTGTCACGGAGGGCTTGGCGCGACGAAGCCGCAACCGAAGATGGAGTGATTTTGGTTTTTCGGAAAGAGTCTCAGAGCGGCGAGTCACGGAGCGGCGAGCCTCAGAGCGACGAACCTGACCTTGTGTCAGGCTGCGAATTACCTGCATGGCCTCCCATGCGCGCAGGATTTTGAGATTCAAAAGGCACCGCTGTGCTACAATGCGGGCGTATGAACCAACATGTTGGTTCAAGTTTCAAAACGCGCAGACTGCTGCAAACCGGCTGCGCGCAATCTGCGCGCCTCTTGTTTGCGGCGCCAATCCGCAAACAAGCCGGTACTACTATCCTGAGAACTGAGGGACTCGGCTAAAATAAATTCGCCAAAGAGAGGCGAAAGCTGCACCGGTTTGCGCAAATGGTTCGTCACCATTACCGCTGCCGCCGCCATCAACGTGATCGCTTCATTGCCCCCTCA
>JAISGL010000342.1 GCA_031263125.1 Opitutaceae bacterium
GCGGAGGCGACGGCGGGGATGTTGACGTCGTCGTTGTAGAGCATGGGGAAGGTGCGGCCTTCGCCGATGCTGGCGAGGGCGGCTTGCATGAGCGCGGGGTTCTGGGCCGCGTGAAAACGGAGCGTGAGTTGCGGCTGGTTGAGCGTGACGGTGCGCGTGGCTTCGATGGCGAGGAGCGCAAACTGGTCGGCGGCGGCTTCGTCGGGGCGGCCGAGTCCGCCGATGACGATGCGGTTGTTGAACATGTTGTCATAGGCCGTGGCGATGTGGCGCCAGAGGGCTTGCAGGAGGGCGAGCGCGGAGGCGCGGGTGAGCGTGCCGGCGGCGAGGTCGCGGGCGAGGAAGGGGCCGAGCCAGACGTCCATGCGCCCGTAGTTGCAGACGCCGCTGGCGAGGGTGACGAGCCAGAAGAGCTGGATGGCTTCGCGCATGGTTTGCGGGGCGCGCGTGGTGATGGCTTCGAGGGCGGCGGCGGTTTCGGGCTGGTTGAGGGCGCGGGCTTGCGCGGCGTAATGGCGGCAGATGCCGGAGAGGGTTTCGAGGATGGCGAGGGCGCTTTTGTCAAATGTGGCAAATGCGGAAGAATATAGGGGACAGGCTCTGGCGGAGGGGCTGGGGCTGGTGGGGGGTGGGGTGGTGAGGGTGAGGAGGGCGGCGAGGCCGGGGAGGCCGAGGCGGAGGAGTTTTTCGTTGTCGAGCGTGATGCCGGCCATGCGGTAGAGCGGGAACGCGGCGCCGGGGTGGTTGGGCCAGTCGTCCTCGGGGAGGATGCGGCGCACGTCGTCGGGGTAGGCGGCGCGGACTTTGGCGTGCGTGGTTTCGGTTTTCCAAAACGCGAGCATGGTTTCGATGCGCGCGCGGTCGGCGGCGGTGAGGGCGAAGGTGGTGGCGTGTTCGGTGGCGGCGTGTTCGGGGGCGTGTTCGGGGGCGTGTTCGGAGGTGTGTTCGGAGGTGTGTCCGGGGACGTGTTCGGGGGGGTGTTCGGTGGCATGTTCGGAGGCATGTTCGGAGGCGTGTCCGGGGACGTGTTCGGCGGCGTGTTCGGCAGCGTGTCCGGGGGTGTGTTCGGGGGCGTGCTCGGCGGCGTCGAGGATTTTGCGGATGGGGTCGGCGAGGCAATACCAGCCGAGGCCCATGGGTTCGGGGCTGAGACCTACGAGCGGATAGCGGATGCGTCCGGCGAAGGTGTCGCCGGGTTGCATGGGTTGCATCATCGCGGGGAGTTGGATGCGGAGGCAGGCGGCTTCGCGTTGCGCGGCGGGGGCGTCGCGGTGGGCGCGGTAACATTCGGTGAGCGCGAGTTCGAGGGAAAGCGGTTTTTCCCACGGGGCAGGGTAGGGTTCGAGTCGGAGGGCGGCGGCGATGCTGTGGTCGGTGATCATGGGTGATGTGCGGGTGCGGCGTGAGTGCGGGTGGGTGCGGGTGCGGCGTGGGTGCGGGTGCGGTGCGGGTGGGTGGGTGAGTGTGCGCGAGTGTGTGCGGCGTGCGAGTGTGTGCGGGTGCGGGGAGGTGCGTATGAGTGCGGGTGGGTGCGAGCGTGTGCGAGCGGGTGCGAGCGGGGGGAGGTGGCGGGAATTTTTTTGCGAAGGGAGCGGGTGTGGGTCGATTTAAGTCGAGTTAAATCGACTTAAATCGAGTTAGGCCGGGTTGAGCCGGGTTGAGCTGGGTTGAGCCGGGGGGATCATTTGGTGGCGATGGAAATCATGACGTGGGAGCGCGGGGGGAGGTGCGCGATGAGCGCGCCGTCGCGCACGGGGACGGGGCCGAGGCGGCGGCCGGCGGGGCCGAGGCGGTGCGCGGAGAGGATTTTTTTGCCGGCAAGGCGGATGGTGGCGGCGGCAGGTCTGGAGAGGACGTTTTGCAGGTGGAGGACGGGCGCGTCCGGTTTGCGCGAATCGGCGCCGGTGAGGAGGACGCCTTTGCCGCGCACGGTGGCGAGGCGGCCTTGTCTGCGGGCGGGGGCGCGGGAGACGGGCTGCCATTCGATTCCGGACTGGGCTTGCTGCGCGGCGGCGGCGGACTGCGCGGGGTCGTAGGCGGCGCGCGAGGCGAGGATGTAGCGGAATTGCGCGTAACCGGGTTGCGAGGCGGGGAAGTTGGTGCCCCAGCAGTTGTTCATCGGCCAGGCGAGGAGGAGGGGCGGCGCGGAGCGGTCGGCGGGGCGGTTGCCGCGTCCGAAATTGAAGCCGCCGATTTGGAAGAGGGGCGCGTCGGGGCAGGCGAGCGTGAGGGCGTTGCGCGCGTCGTGCAGGCAGACCCACGAGTCGGCGGTGACCCAGTCGCGGCAGGAGCCGGGGAGTTGTTCGCGCTCGAATTCGACGGGGGCGCCGGCGGTGTCGTAGTGCGCGCGCCAGTCGCGGAGCGCGAGGGGGAAGGTGAAGTAGAGCGACTCGGCGGCGCGGATGTCCTCCTTGTTGAAGGAGGCGGTGCAGATGACGCGGGGGAGCGCGGCGTCGAGGGTGATTTTTTGCAGGAAATCGCGCACGCCGGGCGCTTCCCAGCGGAGGAGCAGGTGCGCGCCTTCGGCGGTGAGCGCGGCGCGGCAGTCGAGGAGGCGCGAGGGGGTTTCGCGGCGCGCGGTCCAGTCGGTTTTCCATGTGGATTCGCCGGCGTGGACTTTGGCCCAGTCGGTGGCGAAATAGGCGTCGCGGCCTTGCTCGTCGCTGTCGTGCGGATGCACGGCGGGGTCGGGCATTTCGCGGACGTAGCCGAAAAAGCTCCAGGGGCTTGCGGTGTCGAGGAGGCTGGCGTGGCTGGCGTCGCGGGTTTTGTCGTGGAGGGCGAGGATGCGTCCGGTGGTTTTGTCGTAGTCGAGACGGAAGTGGGGGGACTCGATGCGGGTGTCGGTTGCGGAGAGCGCGGCGGCGGGGCTGGCGGTGTTGACAGGGCTGGCGGAGCGTGTGGTGCTGGCGGTGTGCGGGGTGCTGGCGGCGGCGGACGCGGTGTTGGCGGCGTGCGTAGTGCTGGCGGTGTTGGCGGTGTGCGCGGTGTTGGCGGTGTGTGAGGCGTTGGTGGCGGGGCGCGCGGCGCTGGTGGCGGGCGCGGTGCTGGTGGTGGCATGCGCGGTGCTGGCGGTGTGTGAGGCGTTGGTGGCGGCGTGCGCGATGTCGGCAGCGTGCGCGATGTTGGCGGCGTGCGAGGCGAGGAGTTGTTTTTTGGTGACGTGGCGGTAGCCGAAGGGCGGGAGCGTGAAGGGGCCGGCGAGGAGGGTGGGGGCGGGCGTGCTGAAACAGTCGGTGGGCGCGTCGTCGTCGGGCGGGATGTTGAAGTCGCGCTGGGCTTCGATTTGCAGGACTTGGTTGCAAAGGAAACGCCACTCGGGCTGGAAGATTTTTTCGGGGACGCGGACGTGGCCGGTGATTTCGACGGGCGTGGGGTTGCAGAGCATGACGCCGGTGGCTTCATCGCCGGGGGCGGCGGGGCCGGCCCATTGTTCGATGGTGTCGCGGAAGGCGATGCCGGCGAGACTGCGCGCCTGATAGGCGGAGCTGGCTTTCTGGCAACGTTGCTCGGCGGCGGGTTCGGAGGGGATTTTGCGGAGCGAGGCGTGGGTGTTCCAAGTGTGCTCGTTGTAGAGTTGCATGGAGCGCCAGGCTTCGTCCCACATGGGTTGCGGGGTGCGCGGGGTGGCGGTTGCGGTGAGGGCGCGGAGGGTTTCGGCGGACGCGAGGCGGCGGGCGGCGTGGCGGTTGACTTTGGTGTCGGTGGCGGAGCTGGCGCAGCCGAAGTTCCAGAAATCGGTCCAGTCGCCGGCGTGCGTGGCGAGGGGCGCGGCGGGTTGCGCGGCGGCGTGCGCGGCGAGGCGCGCGAGGATTTCCTCGGGGAGCGCGAAGCGGATGCGGGGCGCGCGGCCTTCGGCGTTCCAACGGCGAATGAGGTCGGCGGCGAGCGGGTGCGGCGGGTTGTTGTCGGGATAGGTGGGGTGCGTGGCGCTGAGGTAGACGAAGTCGTGGGGGTAGTCGTTTTGCGCGAGATGGGAGAGGTAGGCGGAGATGCCCTCGGACATGGCGGCGGTGCTGTTTTCGAGGATGCGGGTGACGCGGTCGAAGGACTGGTAGTGCTCGGCGTTGAAGGTGAGGAGGCCGCGGCCCGAGGGCGTTTCCCAGTGGAAGGCGCGCGGGCGCCGGAGCGGGAAGCCGCCGAGGTGGACGTTGATGCCCATGAGGAGCATTTCGACGCCGGCGTCGAGGAGGAGGTCGGCGATGGGCCAGGGGAGGCCGTTGACGTCGTGGTTGATGGCGACTTTGAAGGGGAGGCCGAGTTCTTTTTTAAGAGGGCGGATGGGGTCGAGGTATCTGGCGAGCGTGGCGGCGTTGCAGAGCGGGGTGACGTTGAGTCCCATCGCGCCCGCGCCCATCTGGCCGCGGCGGACGAGGCGGCGGAAGCGGTCGACCTGGCGCGGTGTGGCGTGTTCGAGCCAGTGGAGAATCGGCCACGTGGTTTCGCACGTCCAGCGCACGCGCGAGTCATCGGGCCAGCGGGCGGTGGTTTCGCAGATGTCGATGGCCTCGTCGATAAAACGGCGGTTGAGTTCCCAAACCATGACCGGCGAATGCGTGTAGCCGATGTCGGTGTGGCTGTGATGGAGAACGAGGATTTCGCGAATGGGCGAGGAGGGTTTCATGGAAGAGGGAGGTCGTTTGCGGACGATTTTCAGAGGGAGGTTTTCAGAGGAAGGGAAGGAGGTTGCGGCGGGGGAAATGCGATATTTTGACCCTCGTGATAAATGCCAAAAGCTACAACGCAAGCCCGAAATGATACATATTTGATTCAGTTTTTCTAAAATGCTATGCGCAATGAGTCACATCGCAAGGCGCATCGCAAGGGTTTCGCTTGCGGTTTCGCTTGTGACGCCCCTGCGTGGCAAACGGGATTCCCGCTGAATCCCGCGTGCATTCACGCGTGCATTCACAATGGGATGCAGCGTTGGAAAATCTCCATGCAAGCGGGACGCGCAGGGACGCGCATTTTGCCGCGGCGGGAAATTTCATCTTTATCTTATTGCGGATTTGCGTGTTATGGGAATTGCCAAAAAATATATCAAAAATTACGCACTAAATCATTGACATAGCTTTTGAGGACGCTAACAAAGAGTTCGCAAACGCAAAAACCTCGGAAACCTTCAAAAACCTCCTCCTCGTCATCTCTGCGCGCAACCTGCTCCCGTGCCCATTTCTCTCCCACATTCTCCCGCATCATTTTTTCCGCAACCATCAGTCCGTATTGTCCCCCGATATGAATACGAAAAAAGCAAACCCACCGCCCATGCCGCCCATGCCGCCCATGTCGTTCGTGCCACCCGCGCCGTTCGCGCCGCTCGTGCCACCCGCACCGTTCGCGTCACTCGTGTCGCCCATGCCGTCCAGACTGCCACGTCTGTTTCCCGCAAAATTCCTCACCGGAGGTTTTGTTGCGTTGCTCGCCGCCGGACTCGTCAGCATCGCTGATGCGCAAGCCGTCGCGCCCGCGCCCGCTTCCTCCGCAACTTCCACCGCGACCTCCGCCGCGGCCTCCTCCACCACCGTCCCGGATGACGATGAGATTGTCGTCCTTTCGGTCTTTGAGGTGACGGCGGAGAACGAGACCGGCTACGGCGTTGATCGCTCGACCGCCGGCGGCCGGACCAGCGCGCCCCTTGAAATGATCCCCTCGGCCATCTCGCAACTCTCGCGCCAGTTCCTCGACGACCTCGGCATCGTGGACATGCGCAACGCCTCCGAGTGGAGCGTCAACTCCATCCCCCAATACAACAACCCCAACCCCTTCGACTACGCGGTGAACCTCCGCAGCATGGGCAACAGCTTCCCCAGCCGGAACTATTTCCGCTGGTATTACAACAGCGACAACTACAACACCGAGCGCCTCGAATACGCCCGCGGCCCAAACGGCGTGCTCTTCGGCGACGGTAATGTCTCCGGCATCGTCACCGTCTTTACCAAACGCGCCCGGCTCGACAAACCCCGCTACGCCCTCCGCTTCAAGACCGACAGCTACGGCGGCTACCGTTTCAGCGCCGACGTCAACCTGCCCGTCACCAAGGACGTCGCCCTCCGCGCCAACTACCTCAACATGCGCCAGGACGACTGGCGCGACGACGCCCCCTTCCACAACCGCGGCCTGCACCTCGCCGGCACCTGGCGCATCGGCAAGAACACCGCCCTGCGCGTCGAGGGCGAACTCGCCAAGGGCGTGCGCCACCTCATCGTGTGGAACTTCATCGACTACGCCTCCGGCTGGGACGGCGTCACCGTCAACGAATCCCACCTCAACGGCCAGAACCCGACGAACCCCAACGACGTGCCCGTCCTCGGTGGCGGCCTCACCGACTACGCTATCGGCGACAATGCCGGAGGCAACCCAAACGCCTCCATGCCCTACCTCGTCTTCGCCCCTGCCCTCCACGGCTACAGCGCCGCCGCCGGCGCCTTCACCGGCGGCAACCCCGGCGTGCTCGACTGGAAAAACTTCTACACCACCCAAGGCAGCGCGTTCGCCCTCCGCCCCGACGGTGACCCGCGCATCCCCAACATGTCCCGCCTCAGCCGCCGCGAACTGAACACCCAGCCGCCCGACGCGACGGAGACCGCCGAGGTCCAGACCTACTCCGCCTATCTCGACCACAGCTTCCTCCCCAACCTCAACGTCCAGCTCGCCCTCAACCACATGGACATCCGCAAGGGCATGTATAACGGCAGCACTTATTATAACGAATACAGAATCGACGTTAACAAATACAGACCCGCCGGCACCGGCGCCTACAACAACACCCCCGCCGCCCTCAACGAAAAATATGAGCGACCCTACACGGACAACCTCATCGACCGCTACCCCGCCCACGGCAACGGCAACACCGTGGACGACTACCGCCTCCTCGCCACCTGGTCGCTGGAGAACGACTGGATAAAACAACGCTTCAGCGGCATCGTCGGCTACCGCGAGGACAACTACCGCCTCCTCCAGGAACGCTTCTTCCGGCTCAACGACAACCGCTTTTGGGACAGCTACGCCGCCGTCCGCATCCGCATGTATTGGGACGAACCGGGCGCCTACCCCGTGGGCGCCGCGATCAATTATATACAAAATCTCCAGGCCAATGTCACCGGACTCCCCGGCGGCATTGCCCGCTATGGCTTCGTCCCCATCTCCACCACCCTCGAAAAAAACGAGATGCAATACCACCAGCTCCTCTCCATCACCCAGCTCTTCAACGACTCCCTCACCATCACCATGGGCGTGCGCTATGACAAAGTCTACAAACACCTGCGCTATGTTTACTCCGGCCCCGCCGTCATCACCACCACCACGCCCACCGAGGAGTTCGAGGCCGACCCCGTCAGCAAAAACGCCGGCGCCGTCTGGTTCCCCACCGGCTGGCTCGGCGTGTATGCCAACTACTCCGAGACTTTCAACCCGCCCGCCAGCGGCCCCGTCTTTATGGAAACCAGCTCCACCAGCGGCAGTATCGTCGGCATCTCGCGCAGCGAAGGCTCCGACTTCGGCATCAAGCTCAAACTCCTCAAAGGCAAACTCCGCGGCGTCATCAATTACTATGACATGACCCAGTATGATGACGCCGGCATCGGCGGCTCCACCAACATCATGCGCACCGAAATCAACAACATCTGGACCGCGCTCGGCAAACCCACCCTCGGGCAATACCGAGACACTCAGGACTACCACGGCACCGGCTGGGAGCTTGATTTCACCGCGCAACCCACCCGCAACATCCGCATCATCCTCAACCTCGCCCTCCCCCGCACCGAGGCCATCAACCTCCTCCCCCGCCTCCGCGACTATGTGGCCGAACATCGCGCCGAGTGGGAGCAAGCCGTGGCGGACAACACCCCGAGCGTCGCGACCAACCTCGCCGCCATCGACCAGCGCATCCAAGGCTTGGGCATCGGCTCCACCCTCCGCAACACCTACAAATACACGGGCAATATCTACGCCACCTACACCTTTAACAAAAGCGCGCTCAAAGGCACCTCCATCGGCCTCGGCGGCAATTTCCGCGGCAAGGCCAAACTCGACAGCACCGTGGAGTCCGCCTACGAGTATTTATACTCCGAATCCTATTACACCCTGCACGGCCACATCGCGTGGGAGCGCAAACTCAAGCGCGGCACCCTCCACATCCAGCTCAACATCGACAACATCCTCGACAACGACGAGCTGATCACCCGCGAATACCGCCTCTACAACCCGACCGGCGAGCGCATAGCCGACACCTACCGCTACCTCTCCCCGCGCCGCCTCTCCCTCTCCGCCGGATACACCTTCTGACCACCCGTCACCGCCACGAAAAACGACTCTCATCGCCTCCCATCGCCTCTCGCCGACTTAAATCGACTTAAGTCGATTTAAGTCGGCCCGAAAAACTTCCCACCCATGTCCGCCTCCCTCATCACCCGTTTCCCTGAAAACCCCATCCTCACGCCCTCCGACGTGCCGCCCAGCCGCCCCGGCATGACCGTCGAGGCGGTGCTCAACCCCGGCGCGTTTCGCCATCGCGGACGCACCGGCCTGCTGCTCCGCGTCGCCGAACGCCCCGTCGCCGAAAAAAATCACATAGCCGCCGCCCTCCGCGACGCCGACTCGCCGGACGGCCTCCGCATTATAAACATCCGCCTCGACGACCCCGCCCTTCAATACAACGACCCCCGCGGCTTCACCTATAAAAACCGCTATTACCTCACGACCCTCTCCCACCTGCGCCTCGCGTGGAGCGACGACGGCGTGCATTTCGCCGTCGAACCGCTCCCGGCGCTGCAAGCTCACGGCGACCACGAAACCTATGGCATCGAAGACTGCCGCGTGGAATTCATGGACAACAAATACTGGCTCGCCTACGCCCTCGCCTCGGAAAACGGCGTCGGCGTCGGCCTCGCCTCCACCCCCGACTGGAAAACCTACGAACGCCACGGCATTATATTTTCGCCGCACAACAAAGACGCCGCCCTCTTCCCGGAAAAAATCGGCGGTTATTATTACGCCTTCCACCGCCCCAGCGGCATCGGCCTCGGCGGAAACAACATCTGGCTCGCCCGCTCTCCCGACCTCCTGCACTGGGGCGCGCACCGCCGCCTCATCGCCGCCCGACCCGGCCAGTGGGACGGCGAACGCATCGGCGCCGGCGCCGCCCCCATAAAAACCCCGCGCGGCTGGCTCTCCATCTACCACGGAGCCGACGCCACGGGCCGCTACTGCCTCGGCGCGCTCCTCCTCGCCCCCGACGACCCCGCCCGCGTCCTCGCCCGCTCGACGCACCCCCTCCTCGAACCCGAAGCCGAATGCGAAAAACAAGGTTTCTACGGCAACTGCGTCTTCACCAACGGCCACGTCACCGACGGCGACACGTTGACCCTCTACTACGGCGCCTCCGACTCCGTCGTCTGCGGCGCGCGCGCCTCCATAAACGCCATCCTCGACTCGCTATGAAATTACCAATTACTAATTACAAATTACTAATTATAAAGTCCCAGCGCGGCTTCGCCGCGCAGTGTCGGGGCCAAAGGCCCCCCAATTAGTAATTAGTAATTGGTAATTAGTAATTAATAATCCTCCCTCCCATGCGACGCACGACCCACACATTATTATTATTAGCGTTAACGTTAACGTTAGCGTTAGCATCACCGCCGACGCACGCCGCCACCGACACCGCCAAAAAAACCCGCGCAAAAACCAAACCCGCCCCCGCGAAACAATACGACATGGCCTCGCCCGTCATTCGCAAACCGCCCCCGGAAATGCTCCCCCCGCCCCTGCGCGTCGCCGGCAACCAAATCCTCACCCCCGACGGCGCCCCCGTCTGGCTCCAGGGCCTCTGCATCGACAGCCTCGAATGGTCGCACGTCGGCGAACGCGTCGTGCAGTCCGTCATCACCGGCGTTTATCAATGGAAAGCCAACGCCATCCGCCTGCCCGTCCAGATGCACACCGAATCCGGCAAAGGCTTCTGGTTCGGCAAATCCATTTATCAAAAGGACGAGGGCAAACGCTACCGCGAAGTCGTCGACAGCGCCGTCAACGCCGCCGCCGGCCTCGGCGCCTATTTGATAATCGACCTCCACGGCTTCCGCGCCCCCACGGCGGAAACACTCGAATTCTGGAAAGACGTCGCCACGCGCTACAAAAACCACCCCGCCGTCATCTTCGAACTCTTCAACGAACCCCACGACATCACCTGGCAAATCTGGCGCGACGGCGGCGACGTGACCGACAGCGCGCAGGCCGGGCAGGACGTCGTCGCCGAGAACAAGGAAAAACTGAAAACCTTCCAGGCCGTCGGCATGCAGCAACTCGTCGACGTCATCCGCGCCACCGGCGCGAAAAACGTCATCATCGCCGGCGGCATCGACTGGAGCGGCGACATCAGCGGCGTGCTCAAAGGCTACGCGCTCGACGACCGCGACGGCAACGGCATCATCTACACCGCGCACGTTTACCCGTGGAAAAAAGACTGGCAGGGACACTTCCTCGACGTTGCCGAAAAACACCCCGTGCTCATCGGCGAAGTCGGCGCCATCCGCGCGTGGGAGGATTTTTCCTTCATCGGCCCCGACCAGCGATACCCCCTCGAAGGCTGGGCCGAGGACATGATTGGCTGCATCCAGAAATACAAACTCCACTGGACGGCCTTCAGCTTCCACCCCCGCTGCGGCCCCATGATCATCTCCGACTGGGAATACACCCCCACGCCCTACTGGGGCGTCTACGTAAAAGACGCCCTCGTCAACGGAAAGAAATTTGAAATGAAAAACCCACGCTGACCCGCCGCCCCTCTTTTTTTTCGACTTAAATCGACTTAAGCCGCCCAAGACCAAACCACCGCCATCGCCACCGCCACCACCGCCACCACCGCCATCATCCCACCGCCGCATTTTTATGAAAACCCTGCTCTCCATCCTCACGCTCTCCATCCTCACGCTTATCCTGTTCCCGGTCCTCGCGCTCGCCGCGCCGCAAACCGGCAAAACCTACCGTCGCGGCATCAACATGGCCGGCGCCGAATACGGCTCCTCCCCGGCTCCCGGCAACCTCGGCCAGGAAAACACCGCCTACACCTGGAACAACGAAGCCGCCTACAAATATTTCGCGGGCAAAGGCCTCGACCTCTTCCGCGTCCCCATCCGCTGGGAACGCATGCAGCCCGTTCTCAACGGCCCCCTCGACGCGCAATACCTCGACGGCCTCAAACGCAACATCGCGTGGGCAAAAAAATACGGCGCCCAGGTCATCATCGACGTCCACAACTACGGCGCCTACTACCGCGTCTGGTTCGACACCCCCAACCCCGCCTACACCGAACGCCCCGTCCCCACCTCCGCCCACTTCAACGACCTCTGGATAAAACTCTCCAACGAGTTCAAGGACGAACCCGCCGTCTACGCCTACGACCTCATGAACGAACCCGCCGCCCCCGCAGTCGAGAACGGCGGCGGAGCCGGCGGCACGACCGCCGCCGCCTGGAAAAACAATTGGAAACGCATCTCCCAATCCTGCGTGCTCGCCATCCGCAAAAACGGTGACGCCAAACTCATCATGGTCGAGGGCGACGCCTACGCCGCCGCCTCCAACTGGGTCGCCCACAACGACGCCTCCGCCGGCGGCTGGATATCCGACCCTGCCAACAACTGCATGTATTCCGCCCACTGTTATTTCGACCAGGACGCCAGCGGCACCTACACGCGCACCTTCGACGCCGAAATCACCGCCGCCGGCGGCACCGCCCAGGCCGTCACCGACCGCGCCCTCGCCCGCATCCTCGACTTCATCAACTGGTGCGAAAAATTCAACGAACGCGGCTACATCGGCGAGTTCGGCATCCCCGCCAGCGCCTACGACCACTCGACCCACAACAACCACCACCCCGACGACCGCTGGCTCCCCGTCCTCGACGCATTCATGACCGAACTCGACGCCGCCGGCATGGACGCCACCTACTGGCACGGCGGCACCTGGTCGCCCAACAACGCCGACCCCCTCGGCGCCCTCCCCCCCGGCTACGACACCCCGGACGTCCCCGCCACCGACACCCCCCACATATCCGTCCTCACGCAACACCTCTCCAAACTCACCCCCGGCGACCCCGCAGGCCCCGCAAACCCGGAAGACGACGAGTCCGGCAACGGTGCCAACAACGCCAACCCCGCCAACAACGCCAACCCCGCGCCAGCCTCCGCCGCCGCTGGCGATGGCGCCGCCGGCGGCGGAGCGCCCGCGCTCCTGTAGTTCCCCGCGCTCGCCCTCCTCGTCGCCCTCCGCCGAAAGTGGAAGCGGCATCCTGCCGCTTGGATTGGAGAAAAGTGGAAGCGGCATCCTGCCGCTTGGATTGAGAAAAACAGTCATCAAAAACAAGCGGCTGGAAGCCGCTTCCACTTTCACAGGCAGAACGCCCGCACTTCATTCAACGCCGTCACCCTTCTCACCCTTCTCACCCTCTTAACCCTCATCGCCCCGCGCCCCGACGCCGACGCCGCCACCGTCTCCATAAACACCGGCACCACTGTCAGCGACCACCTCGACCAGACCGGCAACGAACTCCGCATCGGCAACACCGGCGCCGGCTCGCTCACCATCGACGCCACCGGCACCGTCACCGACAACGTCGCCATTCTCGGCTACAACACTGGCGACAGCGGCACCGCCACCGTCGCCGGCCTTTGGTATAACAACAGCACCCTCACCATCGGACGCGCCGGCGCCGGCTTCCTCACCATCGAGACCGGCGGCACCGTCCGCAACACCGGCGTCACCATCGGCAGCAACGTCGGCTCCGGCACCGCCATCATCCGCGGCCATTGGGACAACAACGGCGCCCTCACCTACGGCAACTACAACGGCGCCAGCGCCGACATCACCGTTGAAA